>JBJEQL010000137.1:0-15571 GCA_051881735.1 Oscillospiraceae bacterium | reverse complement strand
TTACGGCCCTGCGGTTTATCAGCAGCCGTGGTTTAGCAGTGGATATACCTATAATAGCCTTTATAACGACTGCTGGCATGATAACTGGTTCTATATACAAGAAGAGGGAATCGCACCGCTTCTTATCGGCGAATGGGGCGGCTTCATGACCGAACCGAATCTGACATGGATGACGTATCTCCGTAAATTCATCAAAACGAATAAGATTAACCATACGTTCTGGTGCTTCAACGCAAATTCGGGCGATACAGGCGGACTTGTAAAGGACGACTTTGTGACATGGGATACGGAGAAATATAACTTTGTAAAGGAAGTATTGTGGCAGGAAAACGGCAAGTTTGTCGGACTTGACCATGAAATACCGCTCGGAAAGAACGGAATAACGCTTTCGGAGAAAAAGTAAAAAACAGCTGGTCAAGCTACGCACAGCTCGACCAGCTATTTTTTTCGTCAACCGTTTAATCATCTTTTACAACGATATATTCCAGACTATTTCCTGCGATCTTATCAAAAATCAGCAATTGCTCGTCACTTGCCCCCATATCATAGATTATAACGATAGTTTTCTCGTTTTTTTCTTCGGCTCTGGCAAGAATTTCTCTGGCAATAAGCTCGATATTCTCGGTTTCTTTTTCAATGGGGAGAATTATCAGGTGAACCGTTCTCCCCGACTGAGAACGTTCAAAGATTATACCAAGTATAAACACGACCGCAACAGAAACGCAGAGCAATAACACATACAAAAGCTGAATTTTTTCCATAAAAAATCCCCTCCTGTCAAATTATATGACGGAAGGGGAATTTTTGTTATTGATTAGTCGTTAGAAGCGTTCTTCTTTGCTTCGATATCTGCAAGAGCGTCTTTTCTGGAAAGATTGATTCTTCCCTGATTGTCGATCTCCATAACCTTAACAACGATCTCGTCGCCGATGGAAACAACATCTTCAACCTTTTCAACTCTCTGCTTGTCAAGCTTGGAAATATGAACAAGTCCGTCCTTACCGGGAGCGATCTCAACGAAAGCACCGAAGTTCATAAGGCGAACAACCTTGCCCTTGTAAATTGCGCCGATCTCAGGATCGTTTGCAATAGTGTTAACGATCTGGATAGCCTTCTTAACGCCATCCATATCAACACCGCTTACAAATACGTTTCCGTCATCGCTGATGTCGATCTTTACGCCGCAGTCAGCGGAGATCTTCTGGATGACCTTACCGCCCTGACCGATAACTTCTCTGATCTTATCAACGGGAACCTTAGTCTGAAGCATCTTAGGAGCATACTTTCCAACTGTCGGACGAGGCTCAGGGATAGCCTTGAGCATGATCTCGTCAAGGATATAATCTCTTGCCTTGTGAGTCTTTGCGAAAGCTTCTTCGATGATAGCAGGTGTAAGACCGTCAACCTTGATATCGACCTGAATTGCAGTTATACCCTTATGAGTACCGCCTACCTTAAAGTCCATGTCGCCGAAGAAGTCTTCAAGGCCCTGAATATCAACCATTGTCATAAAGCTGCCGTCATCACGAGTGATAAGTCCGCAGGAAATACCTGCAACGGGAGCCTTGATAGGAACGCCTGCATCCATAAGTGCAAGTGTTGAACCACAGATAGAACCCTGTGATGTGGAACCGTTCGAAGAAAGAACTTCGGAAACAAGACGCATTGCGTATGGGAATTCCTCAACGGAAGGAAGTACAGGAACAAGTGCTCTTTCTGCAAGCGCACCGTGACCGATCTCACGGCGTCCCGGTCCTCTTGAAGGCTTGGTTTCGCCAACGGAGTAGGACGGGAAGTTGTAGTGGTGCATATAACGCTTGCTGTCTTCTTCGTCAAGACCGTCGATCTTCTGAGAATCGCTTATAGGTCCGAGTGTTGCAATCGTGAGTACCTGAGTCTGACCTCTTGTAAAAAGGCCTGAACCGTGTACTCTCGGGAGAACGCCAACCTCAGAAGCGAGAGGACGGATCTCATCGATTCCTCTGCCGTCAACACGTTTGCCCTCATAAAGCCAGTTGCGGACGATCTTCTTCTGAAGCTTATAGATGCACTCGTCGATCATAGCGATCTTGTCGGGATAAGCTTCGTCAAACTTAGCGTGGATAGCGTCCTTAATAGGATTAAGGCGCTCTTCACGGATATTTTTATCATCTGTATCAAGTGCGACCTTGACATCTTCTGCAGCCATTTCTTCGATAGCGTCAAAGAGGTCGTGGTCAACTTCCATAGATTCGAATTCAAACTTCTTCTTACCGATCTGTGACTTAATGTCATCAATGAAAGCGACGATCTTCTTGATTTCCTCGTGTCCTGTAAGGATAGCCTTGAGCATAAGATCATCGGGAACCTCATTTGCGCCTGCTTCGATCATAACGATCTTCTCAGCAGTACCTGCAACTGTAAGATTAAGGTCGCTCTTTGCTCTCTGTTCGAGATTCGGGTTAAGCACGATCTCGCCGTCAACAAGACCAACTGAGATACCGCCGATAGGTCCGTTCCAAGGAATATCGGAAATAGATATAGCAACGGAAGTTGCGATCATTCCGCAGATCTCGGGTGAATTGTCGGGGTCAACAGCAAGGACTGTCATAACAACAGAAACATCGTTTCTCATATCCTTGGGGAAGAGCGGTCTGATAGGTCTGTCAACTACTCTTGAAGTAAGGATAGCCTTATCGGAAGGCTTGCCCTCTCTCTTTGTGAATGAGCCCGGGATCCTGCCTACGGAATAAAGACGCTCCTCATAGTCAACGGAAAGCGGGAAGAAATCAACTCCCTCTCTCGGCTTTGGGCTTGCGGTAACGTTTGCCATAACGACTGTTTCGCCGTAGGTTACCCAACAGGAACCGTTGGAAAGTTCACAGGTCTTGCCTGTTTCAACAGTAAGTTCTCTGCCTGCGTACATGGTTTTGAAAACCCTGTAATTATCAAAGGTTTTAATTGCGGACATTGCCATTTTAACTGCCTCCTAATTTAAAAATATTATTTATCCGTCAGCAGCTTTAGCAATAAATTCTGCCCACTCCTTTAAGAACGGGTACAATTTAATGCTAAACAACTGCTTAACGATTAAAAACTTTTCAAAAAACGCACTAAAGGCAGCGTAAAGGACGAAGCCTTTACTAACTGCCTCTAATAAACAATTACTTACGGATTCCGAGCTTTTCGATTGTAGCACGGTATCTTGTAATATCCTTCTTCATAAGGTAGTTGAGAAGGTTACGTCTGCGTCCTACCATCTTGAGAAGACCTCTTCTGGAGTGGTGGTCGTTCGGATGATCCTTAAGGTGAGCGTTAAGGTCGTTGATTCTCTTAGTGAGGATAGCAACCTGAACCTCAGGAGAACCGGTATCGTTCTCGCTCTTCTTGTTTGCTTCGATTACAGCAGCTTTTTCTTCTTTGCGCATCATAATAAATACACCTCTTTCAAAAATTTCCCCGTAAACATAGAATACGGCAGGTAAATATCTCCGTTAGAGCGTGACCCGTACTCCAAGTAAACGGCCATACGTTGTTGCATAGCACAACAAATGTATTATATCACATTTATTTTCGTTTGTAAAGGGGTTTTCCGAAAAAAATTCGAAAAAATGCAGTAATTTCAGAGAATACATCAGGATATCTTCTTATTGCCCTTAGATTTTCCACCCTTAGACTTTTCTTTTGATGAAGCGATCGGTGTTTCCTTGCCGCCCATATCAGTGAAGATAGCGTCCTCTTCGCTCAATGGTTCAAGATACGCATATTCGGGATTGCTCTCTCCCCTTTCCTCATAGTAAGGGTCGATAACATACTTCTGTATAAGCGGATAGGAATTGAACATTATAAGGAATCCCAAAAAGCTTACCGGCCAAATCGGGATTATTATCGCTGAAAGCGGATGAAGCAGTATCGCAATGCCAAGAATAAATATGATGACCGCAACGATAAGCAAGGTTATGACATTCTTTTTAAGTCCGACGCAGGTGAGAAAAAACGAGTTCTTTATAATATTGGTAAGGCTAAGGTCTGTCGCAACAATCATCGGGAAAATGTAGAAATTCATCATCAGAAGCGTCAGCGCAAAGCTAACCGAAATAACACAGAAAATAATGTAAATTATATTTCCGGAGTTTTTGTACATTGAAGGATATACCTGCAGCGCAGCGATAGCCGAAACAATAAACAGCATATCAAGAAGTCCGACAGGTATCGACTGCTTTAGATTCTGCGAGAAGCCTTTCCAGAACTCGTGGAAAATGAACGCATTTTTTTCAAGTCGGTAGTTTCTCAGAACCTTTGTCATGCCTGCAAGCGCAGGACCGATCGTTACCACAGGGATACAAAACAGCACCGTAAGCAAATTAAGCTGAAGAAGCTTCCAGAACTTGCGGAAATACAGCTCAAAAAACTCGAAAAACGGTTTTTTCTTAGGCGCATCTTTCGCAATTCCGGGGCCTGCTTTCGTATAATCGTTTAATCCAAAAAGTGACAAATAAATACAGCTCCTTAATTTTTATATTCCCTATAACATAACGCTGAAAAATCAGCTTATTCCCAAAAATCCCGACCAAAGTCCTGCAAAAAAGTAAGTCACAAGGCTGTCCGTCAGCGATAGCACAGCAAGGATCGCAAACAGCACAAGAAACTTCGCAAGATAAAGCTTTACCACACTTCCGTCCGACTTGTCCAACCCCAAAAGCCGTTTTGCCGAACGAAGCGACATCGAAAAGCTTTCCCTTGCCGCAATTATCACCGCAAACGCCGAAAACACCGCAAACGGAAGAACAAAGACTGCCGAGATAAGCGTTCCCCGAAGTCCGTAGACAGCGTTCATATCGGCAAGCATCACTCCTATCCCAAGTCCGTGAAAAAACGGGACAAGGAGCTCCGCCGGCATCGAAACAGCCCCGAACCCAAGCAGCAGACACGCAAGCATCAGCAAAAAAGGGCCGGAAAAGGAATTGATCAGCGTTTCTATAAACGTGCAGCCAATGCGGTTGCGAAAAAACAATTCCGCAGACTTGCGCAGCACATCATTCCCAAGCGGAACACAGCTTGAAACCGCTCCTGCAAGTTCTCCCATGCAGAACAGTATCATAAGCAGCATGATCGGGATCTTGCCGTCCGTCTTAAATCGATGAAAATTCTGCAATAATATTTTTGTCCTGTACATATACATCGTCCTTTTCTTTTTGATCTTGGAAAACTGCTTTTTCCTAAATCAATGTATATGCGGACAAACTGTTGTTTAGAATTCATACTCATCTCTGACCGTGCTATAGACAAAGCCGACAGATAGAATAATCCAAGTCAAGGAAAGCGACCGCAGACAGGCTTGATGCCTGTCAAGAGAGCTTGACGCCGAATCGGATTATTATATCCGAGGATTTGTCTATAAGTTGGTCAGAGATTAGTATTAGCGCGAAAGCTCGTATGCACGCTTTGTGCAGCTTTCGCAAGCCTTACCGACAACACCGGTAAGATCGCCCTTGTAGAACTCGTCAAGTCCTGCAAGAGTTGTTCCTCCGGGAGAGGACACCATCTTTATAAGCTCATCAACGGTATATCCCGAATCGGTTATCATCTTCGCAGAGCCTATGAGCGACTGTGCGAGCAAACGCTGAGCTGCGTCCTCGTCTATTCCGACAGACTTTGCATATTCCGCAAATCCCTTTGCAAAAAGATAGATGAATGCAGGGCTGCTGCCGTTTATCGCAATTATCTCTTTCATCTTATCGATAGGAACGACCTGTGCAACTCCGCTTGAAGCGAAGATACCCTTTACAAATTCAAATTCTTCATCGGTCGTAGGTTCAGCCTTTGCAAGTGCAGAAGCACCCTCGCCAAGAAGCAGCGGAGTATTCGGCATTACAAGCACGACCTTTGCTGACGGTATCGTCATCTTTTTGATATACTCCTCTGAGATACCTGCGGCAATGGAAACAATGACCGTTTCATCATTCACACAAGGCTTGATCGCTTCAAGAGCTTCATCAATGCCCTGCGGCTTTACCGCAAGAAGAACGTATTTGCATTTTTGGGCAACTTCAGCCTCGTCAGCGCATTTGGTTACGCCGATCGAAGCGAGAGCGTCTACCTTAGCAGTATCTTTGTCATAAGCATATACTTTGATCTCATCAGAGGACTTAGCCGCCAAAACTCCCTTTATAATAGCAGAGCCCATATTGCCTGTGCCTATAAAACCTAAATTATCCAAAACAACCGCACCTTTCGCCAAATAATAATATCTGATATTATACTACAAAATACCGAAAAATGCAATATTATTTTTATCCTAAATTAAAAAAACAGATTTGTAAACGTTTTTATTTCAAACACTTGAAATGTTCATAACAATGTGATACAATATAAATGAAATATTTTCCCAGAAAGGATACTTTATAATGAAATTTAACAAAAAATACCTTTCCGCATTTCTTGCTTCTGCATTGGCAGTATCAATGCTTGCCGGCTGTTCAAACAGCACCGCAGGCGGCGAAGCTGATGCTACGGTCGCTGCAGCAACTACTGCGGCAGAAACCACATACGCACCGAAAGTTGAAATTGCAGACAACTCCGTTGACTTTGTAAAAAATATGAAGCTTGGCTGGAATCTCGGCAACACGCTTGACGCAACAGGAAGCGGAATGAGCTCGGAAACCTCATGGGGACAGCCCAAGGCTACCAAAGAACAGATAGATTACATAAAAGAATCCGGATTCACAACTATCCGTATTCCCGTTTCATGGAGCAACCATACAGATGAGAACTATACCATTGATGAAGAATGGATGAACCGTGTTAACGAAGTTGTTGACTATGCTATCGAAGACGGACTTTATGTTATCCTCAACTCTCACCACGACAATGACAAGTATTATCCTACATCAGAAAAATATGAAGCTTCTTCTAAATACCTCAAAACTATCTGGAAACAGATCGCAGAACGTTTCAAGGATTATGACGAGCAGCTTGTTT
Source organism: Oscillospiraceae bacterium (assembly GCA_051881735.1). Lineage (GTDB taxonomy): Bacteria > Bacillota > Clostridia > Oscillospirales > Ruminococcaceae > UMGS363. The sequence continues at coordinate 8,611 of JBJEQL010000137.1, read as the reverse complement.
TCGAGGGAATGAACGAACCAAGACTTTCAGGCACCAACAAAGAGTGGTGGTTCTCCGACAACGACGCAGACGGAATCGACTCTATTGAAACTGTTGTTAAGCTCAATCAGGATTTCGTTGATACAGTAAGAGCCGCAGGCGGATTTAATGAAACACGTTACCTTATGGTACCAAGCAACAGAGCTGATGCATGGACTGCAATGCACAAGTCATTCTCACTCCCCAACGACCCTGCAAACCGCCTTATCGTTTCCGTTCACGCATATTCTCCATACGACTTTGCAATGAACGAAAACGGATATAATACATGGGATGGTTCAAAGATAAACGACCTCAGCTTCATTGACAAGCTGGGCGAAACTTATGTCAAGAACGGCGTAGGCGTTGTTATCGGCGAGTTTGGTGCAACAAACAAGGATAACCTTGAAGACAGAGTTCGCTGGGCTGACGACTTTACAAAGAAAGCAGCCGAAAATGGAATCAGCTGCGTATGGTGGGATAACGGCGGAACAAAGGTCGGAACCGAGAACTTCGGAATGGTCGATAGGACCGGTAAAAAAATCTATTATCCCGAGATACTTGATACAATGTTAAAGAACTACAACGGCTAAAAAAACAGCACGTTCCGAAGAGAAACGCTTGACATCGGCTTCGGAACGTGCTATACTTTTATCTGCGAGTAAGCTATGCGGTTGAACTTTCGGGCGCCTTATCAACGTCCGAAGGTTAGGAAAGTCCGGGCATCACAGAGCAGGGTAGCTGCTAACGGCAGCCGAGGGCGACCTTAGGGCAAGTGCAACAGAGATATACCGCCGCAGGAAACTGCGGTAAGGGTGGAAAGGCGAGGTAAGAGCTCACCAAGGTATAAGTAATTATACCTCTATGTAAACCCTATCCGATGCAACGTCTTTTTTGGAACAATACGTTATTGTCTGCTCGGCAGGCGTATTGCAACGACGGCTAGAGTGTTTCGGCGACGATTCACCAAGATAGATTTCCGCACACGACAAAACCCGGCTTATCGGCTTAGTCGCACTTATTTAATGCGTAATGCTTAATGCGTAATGCGTAATTATTCGGAATTATTACGTTTTTTATTTCATTAAGCTAACAAAAGTAAACAGCGCAAAACACAATTGTGTTTTGCGCTGTTCTTTTTATAGGAAACCCATCCCCACAGCTCAAATGTAAATTTGTGGATCAAAATAATTACGCATTACGCTTTACGAATTACGCATTCACTTAAACCCACAGACTGTAAAGCTCTTCCTGCGAGATAAGGCTCACATCGGTCATGCAGACCGTTTTGCGCAGCGGAAGTATCTCGGACGGAGTAACAGAAAGCTCATCTATTCCCATTGCAAGGAATATCTGCGCAAGTGAAAGGTCGGACGCAACTTCGCCGCATATTGCAGCTTTTTTCTTGTAGCGGTGAGCATTGTCGATGACCATTTTTATCATTCGGAACAACGAGATGTTCACGGGGTCGAAGAATTCGTTCATCATCACGTTTTCACGATCCATTACCATTGAGTATTGCGCAAGGTCGTTCGTACCGATGCTGAGGAAGTCCGTTTCCCTTGCAAGCAGATCGCTTATAATGACCGCCGAGGGAGTTTCGACAAGGATACCCTGCTTAACATCGCCTATCGGAACGCCGTCACGGCGAAGCTCTCTCACGGTTTCATCGTTGATATGCCTTATCCTTCCTGCGTCAACAAGTGTTGATACCATAGGATACAACACAGAAACATTGCCGTAAGCTGCGGCACGATATATTGCTCTTAACTGCGTTTTGAAAATATCGGGGCGGTTAAGAAGGAATCTTATTCCACGGCAGCCGAGCGCAGGATTGTTCTCCTGCGGCAGACCGTAGTAAGCCATTCGCCTGTCTGCGCCTACATCGAGCGCACGGATAACGACTTCCTTGCCCTGCATCTTTTCGGCGGCTGTTTTATAGGTGCTGAAAAGCTCATCCTCGGTGGGAAAGCTGTCTTTAGAAAGATAGATAAACTCGCTTCGGAAAAGTCCGATTCCGCCTGCGTCGTTTTCGATTGCGTCTTCGATCTCCGCAAGGCTTCCAACATTCGCTGTAATATTGATTCTCCGTCCGTCTGCGGTAATATTCTCCCTTCCCTTATATTCAAGAAGCTTGGAGTATTTCTGCTCTTCCTTTTCTTTTTTACTCAGGACAAAGCCGATAAACTCTTCGTCGGGGTCTATGTAGATCATTCCGTCATAGCTGTCTATCAATGCTGTTTTGCCGTTGAGTTCGGGCGTTATCACAATATCTGCACCGACAACCGCAGGCATTTTCATCGAACGTGCAAGAATAGCCGTATGCGAACTTGCAGACCCCTCGGCTGTTGCTATCGCCACAGTATTTCCGCCCGAAAAACGCATTATCTCACTCGGCGAAAGCTCATCAGCCACAATAACGGTCGGTTCGTCAGCAGAAATATCCTGCTCCTTGTTTCCGCTTAAAATATCAATAAGACGTTTCGTAATATCCTTGACATCTTCGGAACGCGCCTGCATATACGGATCATCCATGCTTCTGAACATCTCATAAAAGCTCTGACCTGTTGCCGAAACAGCGTACTCGGCGTTATAACCGTTATCCGAGATAAGATGCTCGATAGAACTCTGGAAGCTGAAATCTTCCATCATCATCGAATGTATCATAAATATTGCAGCGTCCTCGCCACCCACCTGTTCAAGGGCGAGAGCATACAGCTTATCAAGCTGTTTTACAGCGATCTCTCGTGCATCGCAGAAGCGCTTCATCTCCGCTTCGGTATCATCGACACGGCGGCATTCGACAGGAACATCGGTGCGCATATATACCTTTATTTTTCCGACAGTTATGCCTTTAAAAACGCTTTTTCCTTTATATCCTGTCATAGTACCACCTCTCCGCTGCAATTATTAGGAAAACTGCCTAAAATACAGATTATTTTCCTTAATTTTATTATAGCACTTCACTAAATTCATTGCAAGTCTATATTTTAATAAAAAATTTATATATTTATGTGCAATCTGCACATTTTACGTAAACGTATTCTTAGATGAATTGTACCAAATTCCAAAAATTAATATAATTAATGGATATTTTTAAAATTATCTCACTCAACAAATCTATGCGAATCATCGCAGTAATATGACCTTTGCGGCTGATTCGCTGTTATTTTACAATATTAACATTTATTGCTTGATTTTTTTATGATATTGCGTTAAAATCTTTATGATAATTATGTTTTGGGGAGGTTCACACTAATGGGAATTTTATCCTGTGCACCTATATTTTCAAATTCAATGGTTCTTCAAAGGAACAAAAACATAACCGTTTGGGGCATGGCATACGACGAAATGAAAGTAACTGTTTCAATCGGCGGAAACACAGCCGAAGCAGTTACAAAAAATCATAAATGGACTGCTGTTCTTCCTCCGATGGAGGCAGGCGGACCTTATGAGATGACCGTTTCTTCGGATAGTGAAAAAATCGTTTTTTCCGATGTTATGATAGGCGAAGTCTGGCTTGCCGGCGGACAGTCGAACATGGAGCTTGAACTCCGGAACTCGCTTGACGGAAAGAATGTGCTTGAACAAACAGACGGTGTTAATGTCCGTTTTTATTACACAAAAAAGAATTCGTACATTGACGAATTTTTCTATGCAGATGAGCGCAACAACTGCTGGACAGTCGCTTCAAAAGACAACTCTGCAGCTTGGTCTGCTGTCGGCTATTACTTTGCAAAAAAACTCTCCGAAGATCTCGGCGTTACAGTAGGAGTTATCGGCTGCAACTGGGGCGGAACTTCTGCTTCCGCATGGATGTCCCGTGAGCTTCTAAGCTCGGATGCCGATACGAAAACATACGTTGATGAATATGACGCTGCAATGGACGGCAAAACATTTGAGGAGTATTGCGCCGAGCTTGACGACTACAACGCTTACGTTGCAGAATGGCAGCCTAAGATAAACGAATTCTATGCCAAGAACCCCGAAGGCGAATGGGGTGATGCACTCAAATTCGCAGGTCCATGCCGCTACCCTGAGCCGCTTGGCCCGAAGTCGCCTTTCCGTGCTGCAGGTTTATATGAAACAATGCTGAAAAGAGTATGTCCCTACACTCTTGCAGGATTTATATATTATCAAGGCGAAAGTGACGACCACAAGCCGAACACCTATTACAAGCTTCTGAAAATGCTCATCGAGCAATGGCGCTGCGACTGGAACGATGATACTCTTCCTTTTATTTTCGTCCAGCTTCCTATGCATATAAATCGCGGCGAAGAGGACAGAAAGCATTGGTGTCTTATCCGTGAAGCACAGATGAGAGCACATCTCACAACCGCAAACACAGGAATTGCCGTTGCTCTCGACTGCGGTGAATATGGCAACATTCATCCGCTTGACAAGCAGCCTGTCGGTGAACGCCTTGAACTTCAGGCGCTCTGCCATGTTTACAAAACGATCTCTCCCGAAAAGGCTTACGGTGCAATTTACAGATCTGCTGTATTCGGCAATGGAAAGGCTGTTTTAAGCTTTGACTACGCTGCAGGCGGATTTGACGTAAAGGGCAGCATTGCAGGCTTTGAAATTGCAGGAGAAGATAAGATCTACCACAACTCAGAAGCGGTAATTGACGGTGAAAATATCATTCTTTCAAGCGTCAAAGTTCCCGATCCGAAATTTGCTCGTTACAACTGGGTCAACTACGGCGAAGTCACGGTTTTCTCCAAGAACGGACTTCCGCTTGCACCATTCAGAACAAGCCGAAATGACGGCTTCTCGCTGTGATATTTAAATTAATTTTAGTTAACAGATTAACAAAATCAAGTTAACAAAAATTAAATTTTTATTGTATGTTCATTGTTAATAAATATGTCGTTAAATATTTCGTGCTATTATTTTTAATAATTTATCGCAGTATGAAAGGACAGATTTATTATGAACAATACTTTTAAAACGAAAATCAAGTCGGTACTTGCAGGATTTATCTCGTCAGTAATGGTATGTACAGCTTCTGCTGTTCCTGTTTCCGCCGCAAATCTTGAAGATGTTTCCATTCCACTCAACGTAGGCTGCACACTCGGCCCGTGGGAAAACTACAAGGTCGGTCTTGAGCATTACGACACATCAAAGATCACACCGGAATCGACTGTTATTGTCACATACTCACAGAAAGCGCTTGACGAAACAGACGAGCGCTACAACACAGACGGCGACAGCACTCCCTATCTCTGCACGATTGCAGTTCAGGTCTATGAAGATCTTGATAACGGCATTTCGGGCGTATGGGAAAGGATCGTTCCGAATGAGTACACATCATCAAAGGCTGTTTTTACATACGGCGACATTGTTGCGCTTTGTCCAAACGGCGATATTTCGAAGCTTGATGCACTTAATATATGTGCGCTGAAAAATTCCGAAATTACGCCGATGACGATCACTATCACAAAATGCAAACCGGGAATGTATGTTGAAATGACTGCGGAAGAGCTTGCAGAGCATTATAAAAATATGGTCATTGTGATTCTTGCCGCTGCACTCGGAGTTATCATTCTTATGATTATCGCATTCATCATAATTCTTAAGAAGAAAACTTCCGTAAAATATGACATTTCCACCGGTCAATATATTCAAAAATAAAACAGCGCACCTTTTGCGCTGCTTTACAGGAAGGAAAACAATAAAATGAAAATTTCATCATTGTTCGGAAAAGGAAAAACCGTATTCTCGTTTGAGGTTTTTCCGCCGAAAAACACCACTCCGATAGAGTCTATCTATCACACACTCTCCGAACTCAAGGATCTTTCCCCTGATTTCATCAGCGTTACATACGGTGCAAGAGGAACAAGCGCAGACACCACTACCTGCGATATTGCTTCATATATCCAGAATCAGCTTGGCATAACCTCGGCAGCGCATCTCACATGCGTTTACAGCGACAGAAACCTCGTTCTCGAACGCCTTTCACAGCTTAAAGAGCGTGGCGTTGAGAATATTCTTGCTCTCAGAGGAGATATAAATCCTGAGGTACCTCGTTTAAATGATTTTGAATATGCAAGTGATCTCACACGCTTTATAAAGGAAAACGGCGATTTTCACGTTTCGGGTGCTTGCTATCCCGAATGTCATTTTGAAGCAGAAAATATCGACAATGACATAGAAAATCTGAAAATTAAGATAGAAGCAGGCGCAGAGCATCTTATGTCGCAGCTTTTCTTCGATAATTCAGTATTTTTCAACTTTCTCGAAAAGGCAAGAGCCGCAGGCGTGACCGTTCCTATCGAAGCAGGTATCATGCCTGTAACAAACGCAAAACAGATCCAGCGCATGGTTTCAATGTGCGGTGCAAGTCTTCCTGCAAAGTTCTCAAAAACAATGCAGAGATACGAAAGCAATCCCGAAGCGTTGCGTGACGCAGGAATTGCCTATGCTGTCGATCAGATAGTTGACCTTATCTCAAGCGGCGTTGACGGTATTCACCTTTACACGATGAACAATCCTTATGTTGCAGGAAAAATAAGCGAAAATATTAAAAATTTATTGTAATAAGCTGAAATTTTATGTTGACGAAATCCTCCGAATATTGTATAATAGGTATATATACTTTTATTCGGAGGACTTTTTATGTCTATTGACAGAGTTGCAAAATTTTACAAAGTTTCATACGAACAGTTTAAAAAGGACTGGCAGGATATCTATCCCGAGGACGAAGATGTTGTTGTTCAGGAGATTTACGACCATATCAAGCTGCCGAAAAGAGCTACTGCAGGCTCGGCAGGCTATGACTTCTTTCTTCCCGTTGATATAACTCTCAACCCCGATGAAACTCTGCTTATCCCCACAGGGATCAGAGCAGAGATAAAGCAGGGCTGGGTGCTTGCGATATTTCCCCGAAGCAGCCTTGGCTTCAAGCACAGAATACAGCTTGACAATACTGTTGGGATCATCGACAGTGACTACTTCGGCGCTGACAACGAGGGTCATATAAAAATCAAGATCACCAACGATTCAAAGGATTTCAGCATAGCCGATGTCGAAGAAGGCAAGGGCTTTGCTCAGGGAATTTTTCTCCCGTTCGGCATCACCGATGATGACGCTTCAGACGGCACACGCACAGGTGGTTTCGGCAGCACCGACAGATAATTTTTGAAATGGGGTTTTAAACTTGAAGCTAAAAAGATTGATAAGCACAGCGCTTGCAGTCGTTATGGCGATAGGCTGTGCGGAATTCTCAGCCGTTACGGTTTCTGCACTCCCGACTTCGGCTGAGATCGCAAATTCGGAATATACCGTAAAAGGTGGCTTCGTCCTTGCCAAAGACCGCAGCGGTGACCTTTTCGTAAAGGATTATAAAGGGTCGGGCGGTGCAATAACAATTCCTGCCGATGCCGTTTATATCGCTGATGACGCATTCCGTGACAATCAGAAGATAACCTCGGTCGTTATCCCGAAAACCTGCTACGGCGGTATCGGCGACAGAGCATTTACAGGCTGTTCAAAGCTCAAATCTCTCGATGTAAAGGGCAACCTCGACTATATCGGTGAAAGTGCTTTTTTCGGATGCATAAGCCTTTCAAAAGTCATCTTCAGAGGAGATATCTGTACGAACGAAACCTACGGCAGATACCCCGGCGGCGGAATAATGGACTATGCGTTCTTCTGCTGCAGATCTCTAAAAAGCATAACATTTACCAAATATAGCTCAGAGGTCGGTCAGATCGGCGGCGGCGCATTCGGAAACTGCCTGACGTTGAAAACTATCACCTTCCCCGGAAAAATAGGATATATTGCAGACGCTTTCTACAACTGCCCTAAGCTTGAAGCTGTTTCGGTACCGGCAGGCGCAACAGTAGATAAATATGCATTCGGCTACTGCGCAGACCTTTCAAAGGACGAGCCTGAATATGTCCGTGCAACAGGCAAAAAAAGCGTAAAAGCACCATACTATACATACAGCAATGGAGAGTTCGTCCAGTTGTTTAAGACAATTACACCATGCAGGATCACACTTGTAGTTGAACAGGGTTCGGACGCAGAGCGGTATGCACGAAAGAATAAAATAAAATATACCTATCGCCTTTCTGCCCCGACAGCCGTTATCGCTTCAAGAGGAAAGACGAAAATGGATCTGACATGGAACTGGGTAAACGGTACGGATTACTATATTGTATATCTTTACAATCCGAATATAAAGAAATATGAGGAATATGCAAAGGTGACTACCGAACAGTGTACAATAACGGGCCTTCACAGCGAACGTAAATACTGGATTAAAATAGCAGCAGTAGATACGATAGGCTCGACCGATATAAAGGGATTCCTCTCCGAGTCATACGAATTCCATACAAGATAAGATCAGACCGCCTTGGTTTTCATATCAAGGCGGTTTTATATTACCTTAAAATCAACAATCAGAAATATTTTTTTATGATAAAATTGTGATAAAAAGCTGAAAATCTCTGACAGCATTGACAGCGGTTTACTGCGGTGCTATAATATGTTCATTGAACACTTGTTAAGTTAATTTATACTAAACACCATTTAATACTAATTCCAAACCAACCTATAGACAAATACTCGGATATAATAATCCAAT
>JBJEQL010000136.1:0-3675 GCA_051881735.1 Oscillospiraceae bacterium | reverse complement strand
GCGTTGCAAAGGCAGGCGCAGGAGTTATCCTTATCTCCGGTTATGACGGCGGTACGGGTGCTGCTCCCGGAAGCTCAATACACAATGCAGGTCTTCCATGGGAACTCGGACTTGCAGAAACACATAAGACACTTATCATGAACGGTCTGCGTTCAAGAGTCGTTATCGAAACAGACGGTAAGATGATGACCGGACGTGACGTTGTTATCGCTGCAATGCTCGGCGCTGAAGAATACGGCTTCGCTACTGCTCCGCTGGTAACAATGGGCTGCGTAATGATGAGAGTCTGCAACCTTGACACCTGTCCTGTCGGCGTTGCAACACAGAACCCCGAGCTCAGAAAGCGTTTCAAGGGCAAGCCTGAATACATCGTAAACTTCATGACATTTATTGCAGAAGAAATGCGTGAATACATGGCAAAACTCGGCATCCGCACAGTTGACGAGCTTATCGGCCGCTCCGATCTTCTCCGCAAGAAGAATTTCGATGAAAATCACAAGGCTGCAAAGATCGACATGAGCGCAATTCTCGAAAATCCTTACACCAATGGCGAGAGCAATCTCCATTTTGATCCTGCAAACGCTTTTGACTTTGAACTTGAAAAGACTATTGACGAAACAAAGATCCTTCCCGAGATGATGGTTGCACTTGAAACAAAAAAGCCGAAGAAGATCGAGCTTAACGTCAACAACCTCAACAGAACACTCGGAACAATCTTTGGTTCGGAGATCACAAAGCGCTATTACAACACTCTTGACGAGGATACATACGTTATCAACTGCCATGGTGCAGGCGGACAGAGCTTCGGTGCGTTCATTCCTAAGGGTCTTACTATCACCCTCGAAGGCGACAGCAACGACTACTTCGGAAAGGGACTTTCCGGCGGTAAGCTTGTACTCTTCCAGCCGAAAAACTCCAAGCTTAAGTCTGACGAGAACATCATTGTCGGAAACGTTGCACTCTTCGGTGCTACAAGCGGTAAGGCGTTCATTTCCGGCGTTGCAGGCGAACGTTTCTGCGTAAGAAACTCCGGTGCAACAGTTGTTGTTGAAGGCGTCGGCGATCACGGCTGCGAATATATGACAGGCGGCGTTGCGGTTATCCTCGGAACAACAGGCAAAAACTTTGCCGCAGGTATGAGCGGCGGCGTTGCATACGTTCTTGATGAAAGCTTTGACCTTTATACAAAACTTAACAAGTCACTTGTTGACTTCACAAAGGTAAGCGCAGACGAGGACGTTGCAGAACTCAGAAAGCTTATCGAAGAACACACCGCAGCAACAAAATCTGTACGCGGAAAAGAAATTCTTGATAATTTTGACGAATATCTTCCTAAGTTCAAGAAGGTAATTCCTCATGACTATGCTAAGATGATGAACAGCATCAAGAAGTTCGAGGCTCAGGGACAGAGCAGCGAAGAAGCAAGAATTTCCGCATTCCATGAGAATATGAAGTAATTTCGGGGAGGTTTATGTAAAATGGGTAAAGCAACAGGATTTCTTGAATATGAAAGATGTGAAAACAAGGGCGAGCAGCCGCTTGAAAGAATAAAGACCTACCGTGAATTTCATACTCCTATGGATATGGAAGACCGCAAAAAGCAGGCGGCACGTTGTATGGACTGCGGCGTTCCGTTCTGCCAGTATGGCAAGCCGCTCCATGACGGTATGGTTTCGGGCTGTCCTCTGAACAATCTCTGCCCCGAGTGGAACGACCTTGTTTTTCACGGCGATATGGCAAGTGCAGCTGAAAGACTGCTGCTGACAAACAGCTTCCCCGAGTTCACCTCGAGAGTTTGTCCGGCACTCTGCGAAAAAGCCTGCACCTGCGGACTTAACGGCGACCCTGTTACCGTTAAGGAAAATGAATATGCAGTAATTGAATATGCTTTTGAGCATGATATAATCAAACCTAAAGCTCCGTCTGTCCGCACAGACAAGAAAATTGCAGTTGTCGGCTCCGGCCCTGCAGGTCTTGCAGCAGCACAGCGCCTTAACAGAAGAGGCCACAGAGTAACAGTTTTCGAGCGTGAAGACCGTCCGGGCGGACTGCTTATGTACGGTATCCCGAATATGAAGCTTGAAAAGAGCGTAATTGACAGACGAATTAAGCTTATGGAAGCTGAAGGCGTTGAGTTCAAGCTTGGTGTAAATGTCGGCGTAGATGTTACAGCAGAACAGCTAAAAGCAGAATATGACGCTGTTATCCTCTGCTGCGGATCGGGTAATCCCCGTGATATCTCCGCTCCGGGACGTGACGCAAAGGGCATTTACTTCGCTGTTGACTTCCTTAAGGCAACCACAAAGAGCCTTATCAGCTCAAATCTTTCAGATGGTTATTACATCAGCGCAAAATATAAGAATGTTGTCGTAATCGGTGGCGGCGACACAGGTAATGACTGCGTTGCAACAGCTATCCGCCACGGCTGTAAGTCGGTAGTTCAGCTTGAAATGATGCCAAAGCTCCCCGATGAGCGTGCAGCAAACAATCCATGGCCTGAGTGGCCGAGAATCTGCAAGACAGACTACGGTCAGGAAGAAGCTATTGCAGTTTTCGGACACGACCCGAGAATTTATCAGACGACCGTTAAGCAGTTCCTTAAGGATGATGACAATCATGTCCGTGCGATCGAAACAATAAAGCTTGCTCCCGTAAAAAATGAGGAAACAGGCAGAGTTACAATGGAACCGGTAAGCGGCAGCGAGCAGGTAATTCCTGCAGACCTCGTTCTTATCGCAGCAGGCTTCCTCGGAACTGAAAAATACATCACCGATGATTTCGGCGTAAAGCTCAATGCAAGAACAAACGTTGAAACAGCATCTCCGAACGACTATAAAACAAGCGAGGAGAATATCTTCACCGCAGGCGATATGCACCGTGGACAGTCACTTGTCGTATGGGCTATCCGTGAAGGCAGAGAAGCCGCAAGACAGGTCGATGAAGCACTTATGGGATACACCACATTGCGATAATTCGGAATTATTATAATGCGTAATGCGTAATTATTCTGCAATGCAAATAACCGCCAAACGTAGGGGCGGATTCTATATCCGCCCGATTTCGAATAAAAAATTCCTTGACATTTGGGACAAAAGAGTATATAATATAAACATAAAGAGGGCATACCGATAGACGGTCGCTCCCAAAACATTACAGCAAAAAATAACCGCCGAAGTTTGGTCGCTTGGGGCGGTTATTTCTTTTTATTGCTATTTTGCATTAACTGTATAACAGAGCAAATAAGTAATCCAAGAGTTAAAACTTCAAGAACACCCATAGCAACGCCCCCTTTCAGGGAGCAAAGATTGACCGCCTACCGTTTAGGTATGCCCATACTTTTATACTACCATTTGTGAAGATTTTTGTCAATAAATTTATTATGGAACTTTTTTATTTATTCCTTACGGAAATGCGTAATTGATTTATACAGCAGAATATCCTCAAAACGTAGAGGCGGATTCTATATCCGCCCGATTTCGAATAAAAATCCCCTTGACATTTGGGGTAAAAGAGTATATAATATAAACATAAAGAGGGCATACCGATAGACGGTCGCTCCCTTATTTAGCTTAACTTAAAAAAGTAACCGCCAAGTTGGTAGCTCGGGCGGTTATTTCTTTTTATTGCTATTTTGCATTAACTGTATAACAGAGCAAATAAGTAATCCAAGAGTTA
>JBJEQL010000135.1:0-3684 GCA_051881735.1 Oscillospiraceae bacterium | reverse complement strand
GAATAACCAAAAGCATAGACCAGAGTGCTGTATAAAGTCCGATAAGGAACATCATCAGCACATTTCCGCCGTAATCTTCCTTAAATGTCCAGAACATCTCATCAAGCTTAAGTCCTTCCTGCTTGATCGCTCTGTGGAACCATGTGCTTGCACCCATTGAAATAATACTTGTTACAAGTAAGCTGACAGCTATGCTCGCAAGCGACATAAAGATCGCTAAAATGGGTATTCCCTCCGTAATTTTGAACACAACCTGCACGCCGCCCGAAACAAGGAATGTAATTAGTACAACGAGTACATTCTGCCACTTGTTGAATTCATAATGCTTCTTTGCGTTTTCTTTGATTCTGATTCTGTCGAACCCCATGATAAACCTCTCCCTTATTTTTTAAATTTATTTTCAGCCCATAAGCTTGACCATAACGGCCTTCTGGGCATGAAGTCTGTTTTCTGCTTCTTCAAAAATTTCATTTGCGTGTGCTTCAAATACCTTCTCTGTGATCTCTTCCTCACGGTGAGCAGGCAAGCAATGCTGAACCATAGCGTCGGGGTTAGCCGCAGCCATGATCTCATCATTTACCTGATAGCCCTTGAACGCAGCCTTGCGCTTTTCTGCTTCGCCTTCCTGACCCATTGAAGCCCAAACGTCTGTGATAACAACGTCTGCGCCTGCAGCAGCCTTAACGGGCGAATCTGTAAGCTCAAATCCTTCAAAATCCTTTGCAAAATCAAGAACCTGCTTATCAGGATGATATCCCTCAGGGCAAGCGACCGAAACCTTCATTCCAACCTTTAAACCACCTACGATAAGCGAGTTAGCCATGTTGTTTCCGTCACCGATAAAGCACATCTTAAGACCGTCAAACTGACCCTTGAACTCACGGATAGTCATAAGGTCTGCAAGTATCTGACAAGGGTGGCAGAAATCGGTCAGTCCGTTGATAACGGGAATAGAACCGTATTCAGCAAGGTCTTCAACTTCCTTCTGAGCGAATGTACGGATCATGATTCCGTCAAGATAGCGTGAAAGTACACGAGCGGTATCCTGAACAGGTTCACCTCTGCCGATCTGAAGATCATGTGCAGAGAGGAAAAGCGCATTACCGCCGAGCTGATACATACCTGTTTCAAAAGAAACACGGGTTCTTGTCGATGCCTTCTGGAAAATCATACCGAGTGACTTTCCCTTGAGCAGATGATGTTCAATGTTGTGCTTGCGTTCATATTTAAGCTGATCCGCAAGGTTAAGAATGTCTATGATCTCCTCGGTAGAGAGATCAAGCATTTTGAGTAAATGTTTCATTTTATCTCTTCCTTTCATCAGGGTATAGAGCCCCGTAAATTAATTGCCGTAAGCCTTGTCAATAAAGTCTTCGATAGTCTTTGAAAGACGTGCAGCCGCCTTTATCGGCAGCTTTTTGGAAACACCATCCCACATATCATAAGTGCAGTTTGGATTTTCCTTTGAAAGCATTCTGACCGTCTTGCGTATCTCCATGGACTCATTAAGTCCGCAGAGAGCCATCATCGGCTTTGTCAGTTCCTTGTATTCGGGGTATTTTTCAAACGAGATGCCGTTATCTACCGCCGCAACAAGCGAATTCATGCTGACATTCTTGCAGAAATCGTTGTAATCTCTGAGTTCATCCTTGTTAAGTCCCATAGTTAGTCCGTTAAGACCTGACATGAACTTGTTTTTTATTACCTTTTCCTTGTCGTTAAGCTGATTAAGAGCCTTTTCAATTCCCTCAATATCCTTTTCAAGCCACGGACTTATCATTATGCAGCCGTTGAAAAGCTCCGTATTTCTGCATATCAGATGAAAAGCAATATCTGCTCCGAGCGATGCGCCCACAAGCGTTACCGGCTTTTTATAGGTCGAAGCAAGTTCGATTATCTGTTCAACTGCAAGTTCCGTTGAAAACATTCTCTCAGGATTTCGTCCGAACCCCGGAAGATGCGGAACTATCGCACAGTAATTTTTGGAAAGATAGTCACATTCCTTTGAAAAACAGTAAACCGATTCGCTGTCATGAAGAAGAATAACAGTTGGATTAAGCTCGTTGCCATATTTCTCATAGTAAATCATTCAAGCACTCTCCCAAGAATCTCAAGTCCCTTGTCAATCTCATTATACGTTATATTAAGCGGCGGCAGAAGTCTAACCTTGTCCTTTGCAGTAAGAACAAGCAGTCCATCGTCAAGACACTGCTTTGCAGCCTCAGCCGCAGTCTTGCCCTTTATGGTTATGCCTATCATAAGTCCAAGTCCGCTGACGCTCTCAACAAGCGGCATTGCAAGTATCTTTTCACGGATATATGCGCTCTTCCGGCGTACTTCTTCAAGAAACTTTTCATCGCCGACCTTGTTTGCAACCGCAAGTCCACCCGCACAAGCAAGAGGGTTTCCACCGAAAGTCGAACCGTGAGTTCCGCCCGTGAGAACCTGCGAGCATTTTTCATTTGCAAGACAGATACCTACCGGCACACCGCCTGCAACACCCTTTGCAAGTGTTGTCACATCAGGCTTAACGCCGAACTGCTCCGAAGCAAGGAACGTACCTGTTCTGCCTGCGCCGGTCTGAACCTCATCAGCAATTGTGAGAATGTCCTTCTCGGCACAGAGCTTGAAAATCTCGTCAACAAAAGCCTTGTCGAGTGCATTAACGCCGCCCTCACCCTGAATGAATTCAAACATAACAGCACATACGCTGTCATCAAGCTTTGCTTTAAGGTCGTCAATGTTGTTTGCTTCAACATTGATAAAGCCCTCTGTGAAAGGGAAGAAATAGTTGTGAAAAACATCCTGACCTGTTGCGGAAAGTGTTGTCACTGTTCTTCCGTGGAAGCTGTTGACAAGCGTGATAATATTGTAACGCTTTGCGTCCTTTCCGTACTTGTCAAAGGAGTATTTTCTTGCTATCTTGATAGCACATTCGTTAGCTTCCGCACCTGAATTCCCGAAAAACATCTTGTCATATCCGGTTATCTCGCAAAGCTTTGCGGCAAAATCAGCCTGAACCTTTGTGTAGAAATAGTTTGATGTGTGCTGAATAGCACGAGCCTGAGCGCAGACAGCGTCCGCCCACTCCTCATCACAGTATCCAAGGGAATTTGTGCCGATACCGCTTCCGAAATCTATGTATTCTTTTCCGTCCTCGTCAACAGCAGTCCGTCCGCTGCCGCTTTCGAGAACAACGTTATACCGCTTGTATGTAGGCATAACGTGTTCGTTGAATTTTTCTATTGTTGTCATTTTATTCAGCTCCTTGCTGTAATTTTTATTTCGCATTTTTATATGATATAGCAATATGACTTGGTGCAAATATGACCGCCGATATTATCAGCAAAACCGACCTGCTCATTATTCCACTGAAAAGGAACAGCACCGATGGGATAATTGAAAGAGCCAGCGCCTTGAAAATGCTGTTTTTCCGAAAACATACAATCCATATCACGCAGTAAGCCAGTACAAGAATTACATCTGCAATAAGATATACCGCAAACGCTTCATCCGACCACCAGCCGTACCATGTTCCGGGTATATTTATTATCATAAACCCGAAGCAGCCGAAACGCCCGATCTGCTCAGCCGTTTCAACAAGCTTGTTGTTCCATTTGTTTTCAAAACCGTCCTTGCATTTTATCGCAAAAATGATGTTCGGTATCATAATGACCGCCATAA
>JBJEQL010000134.1:0-3689 GCA_051881735.1 Oscillospiraceae bacterium | reverse complement strand
TGCGGCGGAAATGCGCTCCCGTTCTGCGCAGATGTTTCCGACAGAAAAGCTGTTGACGAAATGACCGCATTTGCCCGAGAGCATTTCAGCAGCATTGACGTTCTGATAAACAACGCAGGCATCGCCGAGCAGATAATGTTCTGCGACATAACCGAGGAAAAATGGGACAGAATGTTTGACGTTGACGTAAAGGGCGTTTATAACTGCATACAATCTGTTCTTCCCGATATGATACACAAAAAATCGGGCAGAATAATTAATATATCATCAATGTGGGGAATAACCGGCGCTTCCTGCGAGGTGCATTATTCCGCAGCAAAAGCCGCCGTCATAGGTCTGACCAAGGCGCTTGCAAAGGAACTCGGGCCGTCCGGTATAACCGTGAACGCAATCGCCCCCGGCGTTATCTCCACCGAAATGAACGGAAATATTTCCGAGGAAATAATGGACGAACTTAAAGAGGAAACCCCTCTCGGCAGGATCGGAACTCCCGAGGATATAGCCGAAACTGCACTTTTTCTCGCTTCTCCCAAAGCGTCATTTATCACAGGCGAAACAATTTCTGTAAACGGAGGATTTGTTATCTGATATGACAAGCAAGGAACTTCTGTCGGTGACATCGCAGATCGGAATGATGCTGCTCGAAAACGGCGCAGAGATATACCGTGTCGAGGACAGCGTTGTCAGGATCGCCGAAGCCTACGGCTATAAACAGGGCGAGCGGTTCGAGGTTTTCGCGATCCCCCCTGCAATAATCATAACCGTTGAGGACGAAAACGGAACGCCGCTTACAACTCACCGCAATACACGATCAAGGGGCAACAACCTTGACAGAGTTGACCGCCTCAACAATCTTTCACGTTTTATATGCACGGAAAAACCCGACTTAAAAACCATAAACAACTATATATCTCAAATAAAAAAGCGTAAGACCTATCCGTTTTATGCGATAGTTTTAAGCTTTGCAGTAGTCGGCGCAACTTTTGCACTTTTCTTCGGCGGCGGATGGAAAGAATCCATAGCCGCAGGAATAATCGCAGCGATAATTTCACTTATCGAAAAGGCAGTTATAAAGGTCCGTCCGAGCGTTTTTTTCCAAAGCCTTATCTGCTCTCTCTTTGCCGCAGCGGCAGCCGTACTGTGCTTCTATCCCGGACTGACGACCGAGTATGACAGCGTTATAATCGGCGCAGCGATGACTCTCGTCCCCGGTATCACGATAACAAACTGTATGCGTGACTTTATCGCAGGCGACTTTCTTGCAGGACTTTACACCCTTATCGAAGCGCTGCTCACCGCAACAGGAATGGCAGTCGGCGCGGCATTTGCTATCTCAACGCTGACAAAGCTTCTGAATTTGTAAAGGAATGATTTCTATGAACGCATTAAATGATATAGTTCTTCCGGCGTTTTACAGTTTTATAGCGTCTATCGCATTCGGCATACAGTTTAATATACACTTTAGGCATATTATCGCAGCAGCAGTCGGCGGAGTGATAAGTCAGGTCATTTTCAGCGCAGCGGAACTCGGCGGAAGCAGCGAAGCGCTGTGCTATTTTCTCGCCGCCTGTGCAATTTCGGTATATTCGGAATTTCTCGCTAAGCGGCTCCATGTGCCTGTGAATATGTATCTCGTTGTGGCGATAATTCCGCTTGTTCCGGGAAAGATGATATATCAGGCCATGATAACCCTTGTGAACGGCGATATGTCGGGCTTTGCAGAGCAATGCACCGCAACCTTTGCTGCCGCAGGGGCAATTGCAATGGGAGTTTTCGCAGTTTCATCAATAGTAAGAGTTTTCCGTGTTGCAATTAAAAAGGGAATATAGTGCGTACTCAATAACTGCCATTCAGGCAGTTATTGGCTGAAAATCCTGTAAAACAGGATTTTCAGCGGCACAAATCAAAGATTTGTGCCTACTACCTGATTAATGTCTGCTTTTGCCGCCACTGACGGGCGGCAAGCAGACATTATATAAACATAAACACCGCACAAATCCGTTTTGTGCGGTGTTTCCACTTTAATTTCCGACTTCAATGCTTATTTCATTGAATTTTGCAAGAATATCGTCAATGCTTGTGTTATTTTTGTCCTCATCCGACAGATCCATAATTGCGTGTCCCGAGTGCATCATAACCATGCGGTTGCCGTACTGAACAGCAAAACGGAGATTGTGCGTTACCATAAGCGTTGTAAGCTGCTTTTCCTTAACTATTTTGTCGGTTATCTGCATAAGCGTTTCGGATGATTTCGGGTCGAGAGCCGCTGTATGCTCGTCAAGAATAAGCATTTTTATATCGGTCATTGTCGCAATTATAAGGGCAAGCGCCTGACGCTGACCGCCGCTGAGCGAACCAACCTTTACGCCCATACGATTTTCCAATCCCATTCCGCATTGCTCAAGCAGCGACTTATAATAATCAATGCGCTTTTTGTTTATTACCGGAGAAAGTCCGTATGTCTTGTTCTTATTATCGGAAAGCGCCATATTTTCAAGTATCGTCAGACTTCCGCAGGTTCCCATTTTAGGGTCCTGAAGCACTCGTCCGATAAATCTTGCACGTTTGTATTCGCTCACCTTTGATATATCCTTGCCCTCAAAAATAACCGAACCGCTGTCCGGCTGCATAGTTCCGCAGGCAAGGTTAAGCATCGTTGTTTTTCCGCTACCGTTCGAGCCTATCACCGAAATGAAGTCGCCCTTATTAACACTAAAGCTGAAACCGTCAAAAAGCTTGTTTTCGTCAACTGTTCCTGCGTTGAACGTCTTAACAATATTATTTAGCTGAAGCATCAGACGTCCTCCTTCCCCTTATTTCGAAACCGTTGCTGAAAACGAGCGCTGCTGTAAAGATAAGCGCCATTAAGAGTTTCAGATACTCTGTCGGCAGTCCGAGCGCAAGAGCGATAGACAGACAGCCTTTGTAAAGTATCGAACCTAAAACGACCATTGTCGTTGCCTTCATGAACGTAACCTTTTTGAATACACTTAAACCGATAATTACGGAAGCAAGCGCAAGAACAACCATTCCAACACCCATCTGCTGGTCTGCAGAGCCTTTTGACTGTGCAACGACCGAACCTGCAAGTGAAGCAAAGCCGTTTCCTATCGCAAGTCCGAGTATCTTTGAAACGCCATTGTCCTGACCGAGCATTGTAACAAACTTTTCGTTGTCACCTGTCGCACGAAGAAGAAGTCCCGACTTTGTTTTCAGATACAGATCAAGAATGATTTTGCATATCACAACAAGAATAAGTGAAACAATAGTCGTTCTCAGATAATATCCGCCGATGCTTTCGGGGATAAGTGCGCCGAGCGAGCTGTTGAAAATAGTATCCTTGTTGAAAAATGTTGCAATTGCCTTTCCTCCCGTGCCTTTGAGCAGCATAACAAGGTTTATTGAAAGGCAGCCTGTATAGATAAGAATTCCGCAGAGAAGCGGACGGATTTTCAGTTTCACATGAAGAAGTCCTGTTACCGTTCCTGCAACCATTCCTGCCGCAAAAGCGATAAGCAGGCAGATCCACGGATTCACGCCATTCATTATAAGTATTCCCGAAAGGATCGCACCGAGCGGAAACGTTCCGTCAACGGAAAGGTCGGGAAAATCAAGGATACTGTAAGTAATATAAACTCCGAGAGCCATAAGTGCATACATCAGACCCTCTTCAAGAGTTACTATAAGAA
>JBJEQL010000133.1:0-3740 GCA_051881735.1 Oscillospiraceae bacterium | reverse complement strand
TGTGGGATAAGCTTTCATTTGATGATAAAAGGGACGTTGTTCAGCTTATTATTGAAAGGATAACGGTATTTCCCGACAGGGTGGAAATCGTGTGGAAATTCTGATGCTTATTGGTGTACGTTTCGGCGAAAATCTGCGGATAGCACAGGATAATCTTAATTCAAAGAATTTCTATGCATTTAATCCGGCTTTTGATAAAACTTCCTCCAAGAAATGATATTAATACCTGCATGGCTTAACCGTCATGCAGGTATTTCTATGAATTCTATGAAAAAAATATGGATTTAAAAATTTTTTTCATTTTCATTGCAATACTTGCAAAATGTCATATTATGTTGTAAAATGTAATCAATGAATAATAAAATGGTGATGTTTATTATGATAAAATCTTATGCTAAAGCCGCAGCAGCTGTAATTCTCGTTTTAGCCGGCGTGTTAATAATATCAATATATGATTCCGAAGAGTTTGCAGAACCGATTATCCAATACTCGGAAGTTGAAACACTGATTCCTCTCGACAGTATTTGGGAAGAAACAGAGGAACAAATATCAGAGCAAACACAGTCACAAACAGATATTATACCTTCTATGTGGGAAGAACAAATTACAAATGCTGTTATTGAAGAAACTGTTATACAAACGACCTGTTCGGAGAATGTTGTGAATAATGCAGATAAAGGCAGTCTAATTAACATTAATACAGCAACAGTCGAAGAACTTAAAGAATTAAACGGTATTGGAGATGTAATTGCGGCTCGTATTGTCGAATACGCTCAAACAATCGGTTTCAATTCTATTGAAGAAATAAAGAATGTCAAGGGCATTGGTGACAAAAAATATGAGAATATCAAGGATAAGATCACTGTCTGACGGCGGTGATTTTTATTTTATTAAAATTGCCGTGACTGTGGTTGCAAAAGAACTCGGAATGTGGTATAATATTATATTGTATATTTGTATATGATTGGATGTTTTTTGCAATGGAAGAAAATCAAGATATAATTATAGAGGGGTCGGTAGACAAAATATTGTTTTCTAATCCGTCAAACGGATATGCTGTCGTTAATCTTTCGGCTAAAGATGGTGATGTTGTCGTTACAGGCGAGCTTGGAAATGTCGAAGAAGGAGAACTTCTCTCGGTTACCGGAAAATATGTAAATCACCCTCGGTATGGTACACAGTTCAATGTTGAAATATGCGAACGAAAGCTTCCGGAAACCTCGGCAGCAATTTTGAAGTATCTTTCTTCAGGTGTTATCAAGGGTATTGGACCGACACTTGCAAAAAGGATCGTTGAGAAATTCGGAGATAAAACGCTTGAAGTGTTTGAGAATGAACCTGAACGGCTTAAAGAGGTAAAGGGATTTACCGATCAAAAAGCAGAAGAAGCAGCAATAGAGTTCAAGCGTATTTACGGAATAAGAACACTTATGATTTTTCTTTCCCAGTATAGCATCAGTCCCTTATTTGCTGTCAAAGCATGGAAAAAATGGGGACAATATGCTGTTGATGTAATAAAAGAAAATCCGTATGTGCTCTGCGAACCCGGGATCGAACTTGAATTTATTAAGGCAGAAAAAATTGCCGGGGAAATGAAAATTCCTAATGACAGCGAGGGCAGGGTCAAAGCAGGGATATTCTATATTCTTACGGAAAATACATATCTTGGGCATACCTGTCTGCCATATAAGCATTTGGTCGAAACAGCTTCAAAATATCTTAATGTTACAGAAGAGCTTATTGATAAAGTCATTGACGATGAAATAGATGAAAACCGCCTTGCTTTATACAGAAGCCGCAGACAGGATCGTGACTTTATATACATATATGATTATTACAATGCCGAATCTTATATTGCAGGCAGGCTTAATGTCCTCAATTCATTCATGAAAGACACCGAATATGACTATTCCAAGATGATCGAGCTTGAAGAAAAAGCGAAGAATATAACTTATGCCGAGCTGCAGAAAAAAGCAATTTCCCTTGCTCTTTCAAAAGGTTTTATCGTGTTGACCGGCGGTCCGGGTACAGGTAAAACGACTACTCTTAAAGCGATAATCTCTCTTTATGAGCAAAGAGGAATGAAGGTTCAGATTGCCGCCCCAACAGGAAAAGCTGCGAAACGTATATCCGATCTGACAGGATATGAGGCGAAGACTATTCACCGACTTTTGGAAGTATCTTTTGACAATTCTGGTAAACTGAGGTTTAAGCATAATGAATCCGAACCGCTGACCTGCGATGTTATGATAATTGATGAAATGTCAATGGTGGATTGCCTTTTGTTTGAATCGCTGCTTCGTGCGCTGAAGCTTTCCTGCAGGCTGATCATGGTAGGTGACTGCGATCAGCTTCCATCTGTCGGTGCAGGAAATCTCCTTAAAGATATGATCGAAAGCGGAGTTTTATCCGTTGTTCAGCTTAATGAGATTTTCCGCCAGGCACAGCAAAGCTCGATTGTTATGAATGCCCACAGCATTGTTAAGGGAGAGAATATCGATCTTACGCGTACAGATAATGATTTTTTCTTTATTCAGAAGCTTGATTTTCAGGAAGCAGCCGAAACAGTTGTACAGCTTTGCACGGAACGGCTTCCCAAGGCATATAATTATTCCCCAACTGAGGATATTCAAGTTCTTTGTCCATCCCGAAAAGGTATAATTGGTGTTGTCGAACTAAATAATTCGCTTCAGTTTGCGATAAATCCTCCGGAACGTGGAAAGAATGAGATAAAAGGAGTTAATTATACCTTTCGTGAACACGATAAGGTTATGCAGATAAAGAATAATTACGACATTATCTGGAGTAAGGAGAGTGAAAACGGCTCGGGAATATTTAATGGCGATATCGGAACTATTCTGAAAGTTTCTAAACGTGAGATGAAAATGGTCATAGATTTTGATGGAAGAATTGTGTCCTATTCAACGGAGATGCTCGACCAGCTTGAACTTGCCTACGCCGTAACGGTGCATAAAAGTCAGGGCAGCGAGTTTAATGCTGTTATTCTTCCGCTGCTTGGAAACTATGAAAAGCTTTATTTCCGTAATCTGCTTTACACAGCTGTTACAAGGGCTAAAAAGATGCTCATTATCGTTGGCTCAAAAAGAACCGTTGAATATATGATATCCAACAACAGAAGGACAATGCGTTACAGCTGTTTAAGGGAAATGCTTGACAAGGAGATGGATTTCGGTGTTTGATTCCAAACAGCTTAAAGATTTTGTTTTGGATCTTTTTTTCCCTAAGCGCTGTCCTCTTTGCGGAAGTGTAATAAACTGGAAAATTGAATACTGCGACAGATGCTACAATGAATTGCCATACACCGGGGAAGAACTTTGTCACGGATGTGGAAATGAAAAAAGTCGATGTTCCTGTCATGAAAATGAACATTTCTTTTCAAGGTGTTATGCAGCTTTTTATTATCAAGATAGTGCAAAAGGTGGGGTTATCTACTTGAAAACCACTAAAAATGATGTTTTCCCTCGATTATTTGCAGAAAAAATGACGGAAGATATTAATTCCGATTCGTGTTATTCAAAGGCAGACTGTATTGTTCCTGTTCCGATGTCAAAACTAAAACTTCGGAAAAGAGGTTTTAACCAGGCGGAAGTTCTTGCTGATGCTTTGGGTGAAAAGCTTGGTATTCCTGTATGCAGCAATGCTCTTTTAAAAAGCGAATCGGTTGTTGCACAGCATAAGTTATCTGCAAACCGCCGTAAAACTAATGCAACTCGTCTTTA
>JBJEQL010000132.1:0-16047 GCA_051881735.1 Oscillospiraceae bacterium | reverse complement strand
ACTGCGGCGGCTGCGGTTCACGATGCAGCCTTACAATGATAACCTTTAATGACGGACGCAAGTTCATCAGCGGAAACCGCTGCGAAAAGGGTGCAGGGATCAAGCGCACGACCGAACCGCTTGACCTGTTTGAATATAAGTACAGACACCTGCTTTCAAAGGCAGATGAAAAGCCGTCAGGCACACCGAAAGCAAAGGTTGGAATTCCGCTTGCACTCGGACTTTATGAACAGCTTCCGTTCTGGAGCAAGCTTTTCACCGAGCTTGGCTTCGAGGTGGTTATTTCCGAAGAAAGCACACGACAGACCTACTATAAGGGACAGAACACGATCCCGTCCGATACCGTTTGCTATCCTGCAAAGCTTGCACACGGACATATCATCAGCCTGCTTGAAAAGGGCGCAGACTTCATTTTTTACCCTTGCGAAAGCTATAATGTAGACGATGGCGAGAGCGATAACCACTATAACTGCCCCGTTGTCGCATATTACCCGGAGCTTCTCCGTGCGAATATCCCTGAGCTTAACGAAAAGAACTTTATCTCGCCGTATATCGACATAAATCTTCCTAAACATTCGGCAGAGGTGCTTTCCGAAAGTCTTTCAGAATATGGTATCACTAAAAAGCAGGCAGCCGAAGCATATACAAAGGCAATGGACGCACTCAAACAGTATATGAACGAGATCGAAGCCGAGGGCGAGCGCATTATCGCAGAAGCAAGAAAGCAGAATATGCCGATAATCGTTATTGCAGGCAGACCGTACCATCTCGACCCCGAGATAAATCACGGAATACATAAGCTTATCTCTTCGCTCGGACTTGCCGTTATCACAGAGGACAGCGTGTTCAAGAAAGGACATACACCGAAGCTTGATGTCCTCAACCAGTGGACATATCATTCTCGTATGTATCGTGCAGCACAGTATGTTACCACACAGAATGATATGCAGCTTGTACAGCTTGTATCATTCGGCTGCGGAATCGACGCTATCACAACGGACGAGGTAAGAGAAATACTTGAAAGCGGCGGAAAGCTCTATACACAGCTGAAAATAGACGAGATCAATAACCTCGGCGCAGCAAAGATCAGACTGCGCAGCCTTGTTGCGGCGATGGAGTGAGATTAATGCGTAATTCGTAATGCGTAATTATTGCGAAAACAACAATTGCTGTATCCCGTGCATAGCTGTTCATTATTATGTCGAATAAAAACGTCCTGCGCTTCGTTTGCACGTTTTTATTCGAGGAGAGTTTATTTGAGATATAAAGAAATTAGCGCAATTCAATTTTATAGGTTTTAACGGCTTGATTTCTCATATCCGTTTTACCTTTTGATTGAATTGCGCTTTTTTGCTGTTAGTTGTTATTCTATTGTTGCAAGCGTTATACAATAGTTTAGGGAGTTTCGCGCTCTGCGGAGCGCGACAAGGGGCTGCTCGCCCCCTTGACCCCTCGCCAGCTGACCCAGCTGGACCGGCAGTCGCTTCGCGGTTTAGTGACAAATGTTGGCGTTCGCAATAATTCCGCATTACGCATTACGAATTACGAATTAGCAATAGAGTTACCCGTATAAAGCTGATAATATCTGCCCTTTTCTTCGATAAGCTTATCGTGCGTTCCTCTTTCGATTATTCTGCCCTGCTCAAGTACCATGATACAGTCGGAATTTTTAACAGTAGAAAGTCTGTGTGCGATAACAAATGTAGTTCTGCCGTACATAAGTCCGTCCATACCTCTCTGTACAAGTGATTCTGTTCTTGTATCGATCGAGGACGTTGCTTCGTCAAGGATAAGTGCAGGCGGATCGGCTACTGCGGCACGGGCAATCGCAAGGAGCTGGCGCTGACCCTGTGAAAGATTTGCACCGTCGCCTGTGAGCATGGTATTATAGCCATCGGGAAGTCGCTTTATAAAACCGTGCGCATTCGCAAGCTTTGCAGCTGCGATACATTCCTCATCGGTTGCGTCAAGTCTGCCGTAGCGGATATTCTCCATGACCGTTCCTGTGAAAAGGTGTGTATCCTGAAGAACGATACCGAGCGAACGGCGCAGGTCGGATTTCTTTATCTTATTGATATTGATGCCGTCATAACGAATTTTTCCATCCTGAATATCGTAGAAACGGTTGATGAGGTTTGTGATAGTGGTTTTGCCTGCGCCCGTGCTGCCGACAAAGGCAATTTTCTGACCGGGATCAGCCGAAAGCTTGATATCGTGGAGAACGATCTTGTCATCGTTGTATCCGAAGTCAACTCCGTCAAGAACAATGCGTCCTTCAAGCTTTGTATATGTCACGCTGCCGTCCTCGGAGTGGGGATGCTTCCATGCCCAAAGTCCTGTCCTTTCGGCACATTCTTCGATTTCGCCGTTTGCGTTTTCTTTTGCGTTGACAAGCTCAACATAACCGTCATCGGCTTCGGGCTTTTCATCGATAAGGTCGAATACACGCTTTGCGCCTGCCATAGCCATGATGATCATGTTGATCTGCTGGCTGACCTGTGTTACAGGTTGGTTGAAGTTCTTATTGAGGGTAAGGAACGAGATAAGCGTACCGAGCGTAAGTCCCGTAACTCCCGAGAGAGCAAGAACTGCGCCCAGAATTGCACATAAAACATAGCTGATGTGACCGAGGTTTCCGTTTACAGGCATCATGATGTTCGCAAACTTGTTGGCGTTTTCTGCGCTTACACGAAGTTCATCGTTAATAGCGTTGAATTCCTCGGTCGCCTTTTCTTCGTGGCAGAAAACCTTAACGACTTTCTGTCCCTCGAGCATTTCTTCGATATAACCGTTTACTTTACCGAGGTCTTTCTGCTGCTTTATAAAGTAGGTCGAAGCTTTTCCGCCGAGCTTTGCAGAAACGATGAACATTACACATACCATAGCTACTGTCAGGATTGTGAGCGGTATGCTCAGAACTATCATGCTGACAAAGCTTGTTATTACAGTTATGAACGAGTTGATAAGCTGCGGAATACTCTGACCGATAAGCTGGCGGAGAGTATCGATATCGTTTGTGTATATCGACATGATGTCACCGTGAGAGTGGGTATCGAAATATTTTATCGGGAGTGTTTCCATGTGGGTGAAAAGGTCGTTTCTGAGGTTGCGGAGTGTACCCTGTGAAACATTTACCATTATTCTGTTATAGGTATATGCGGAAGCGATTCCGACAACATATACTCCCACAAGTCGGAGAATTGCGCCTGCGAGCGGTCCGAAATCGGGT
Organism: Oscillospiraceae bacterium; assembly: GCA_051881735.1. Lineage (GTDB taxonomy): Bacteria > Bacillota > Clostridia > Oscillospirales > Ruminococcaceae > UMGS363. The sequence goes on along the minus strand of JBJEQL010000132.1, from coordinate 12,818 downwards.
TCAAGTCCTGCCGCTTTCTGTTCGGTGAGCGGAACGATATATTTATCGACAAGATCACGCATAAAAAGCGTTCCGACAAGAGTTGTAATTGACGTGATGATGATACAGATAACAACGATTATAAAGTGTATATTGTAGTTTTTGAAAACATAGGATAAAACACGTTTCAGGGACTTAGTGTCCATATTCTTCATCTTTTTCATATCCATCGGGGGTCTTCCGTGCGGTCCCGGCATAAATCATCTCTCCTTTCTGTCAGTCGGCTGACGGTTCGTCAAAGTCACCGCTGCCGCCTGTCTGAGCGTCATAGATCTCTTTGTATATCTCGTTAGTTTCAAGAAGCTTTTCATGCGTATCAAAACCGCTTATGCAGCCATCATCGAGAACGAGAATTCTGTCTGCGTCCTTGACCGAGGAGATACGCTGGGAAATAATGATCTTTGTTGTTCCGGGTATCCTTGCAGCAAACGCTTCTCTGATCTTTGCATCGGTAGCGGTATCGACTGCGCTTGTCGAGTCGTCAAGGATAAGGACTTTCGGGTTTTTGAGCAGCGCTCTTGCGATACAAAGGCGCTGTTTCTGTCCGCCTGAAACGTTGCTTCCGCCCTGCTCAATGTGAGTGTTGTAACCATCGGGGAAACGCTCGATGAATTCGTCAGCGCAGGCAAGCTTGCAGACCGTGCGGCATTCTTCTTCGGTAGCGTTTTCGTTACCCCAGCGCAGGTTGTCGAGGATAGTTCCCGAGAACAGAACGTTCTTCTGGAGAACGACGGCAACGCTGTTTCGGAGCGCTTCAAGGTCGTATTCTTTTACGTTCTTTCCGCCAACGCAGACGCTTCCGGCTGTAACATCGTAAAGGCGGCTGATGAGGTTTACAAAGCTGGATTTGCCGCAGCCTGTTCCGCCGATGATTCCTATTGTTTCACCGGCACCAATGTGCAGGTCGATATCCTTGAGAACAGCTTCTCCGCTGCCGTGAGTGTAAGCAAAATCAACATGGTTGAAGTCGATCTGACCGTTGAGGATAACTTCATCGGGATTTTCGGGATTTACAATGTCGGGTTCTTCGTTGATAACTTCAACAATACGCTTTCCGCTCGCTTCACTCATCGTGAGCATTACAAATATCATCGAAAGCATCATAAGCGACATAAGGATACTCATAACGTAGGAGAAAAGCGAGGTAAGCTCGCCGGTCGTAAGACTTCCAACAACGATGAACTTTGCACCGAGCCATGAGATAAGTATTATGCAGAAGTAAACAACGAACATCATTATCGGGTTATTGAGTGCGATAAGGCTCTCAGCTTTGACGAACATTTTATAGATAGCATTGGAAGCGTTCTGGAACTTTTCGGTCTCGTGATCTTCACGGACGAAAGCCTTTACAACACGGATCGCCGAAACGTTTTCCTGAACGCTTGCATTAAGGTTATCGTATTTCTTGAAAACAACTTCAAAAATCCTCGATACCTTTCCGATGATCGTAAAAAGCGAAATTCCGAGGAATACGAGCGCAATAAGGAAAATAAGGCTTAACTTTCTGTTTATCGCAATGCACATGATAAGGCTGCATATAAGAGTAAAAGGCGCTCTTACTGCGATACGGATCGTCATCTGGAATGCATTCTGGATGTTTGTAACATCGGTGGTCATTCGGGTGATAAGTCCTGCTGTGCTGAACTTGTCGATGTTTGAGAAGGAAAAACGCTGAATGTTTTCATACATTGCACGGCGCAGATTGCAGGCAAAGCCTGTTGATGCAGTCGCCGCAAATTTTCCGGCAAGAACGCCGCAGGCAAGGCTTAAAAATGCAACTATGATCATTATAACGCCGTATTTTAAAACTGCGGACATATTTCCTGCTGAAATTCCGTCATCGATGATCTTTGCGGTGATGAGCGGAATGATAACCTCAAACAGGACCTCGAACGCCATAAATATCGGTGTGAGTATCGTGTCTTTTTTGTACTGCTTGATCTGAGCTATGAGGGTTTTTATCACAGCACATTACCTCCTTTTTGGTGTTGTTTGAGATTTTTAAGAATTGTTTTTAAGCCGCTTTGGATTATAAGCATATCCTCCGGAGATAATCCCTTGTAAATCATATCCTCTATATTGCGGGCATCTTCTTTCAGAAAAACGGCAAACTGAGTGGCTTTTGGGGTAAGCGAGAGCTTTTTTTTGCGGTCATCTCCTTCGATTGAGTTCATCTGCAGGTAACCTTTTTTCTTTAGTCCCTTCAGAAGAAGTGAAACTGAGGCTCTTGATGTTCCGAGAATATCGCACAGATCGGTCGAGCAGAAATCCACGCCCCTGTTATCATAGATGTACATTATACAAAAGCACTGCGCAGGCGTAAGTTCACCACGGTCGCTAAGCATTCGGCAATGATAGTCCATATATGACGAGATCTGACGGATATAACCCAGAATACTCTCATCGTTCATAAATTTGCGCACCCCTTTCCTTAAATAGGTCGTTAAAGAAACCCCTGATTTTTTGCCAATATTTCACCATGATCATTATATCAGCTTTTAAACTGTTTTAAAAGCAAAATATTGTAATTTAAAATAGTTTGTTTTATTAACAATTAAAAAGATAAACAAAAAGCAGAATATACTGCACTGTTATTTGTGGGTTTTGACAGTTGCTTTGTAAGAAAATATATATAAATACACTTATAAATAGTCATATTTTGGTGATATAATAAATAACAACTATAACTTTCGGGAAGGAGTGCGTTTATGCCGTCAAAGCAGACAGGGATCAACGATGATGACAGACTTAACTGGCGATATCAGGATAAAACCTATAACGAAATGTTCAAAGCCTGGCGCAAACAGCGTAAAGATACAGTCGGATTTTACTATGTCAGCAACCCGAATGAGCTTACCTATCTTGACGGTTACGGCTTCGTTACCGATTACCCCGAAGCTGCAGAACGAAATGCGCTCCGCAAGGTAATGAACATCGTCGGAATAACGATGATCCTGCTCGGATTGATCGACTTTTTTTATAAATATGCAGTACCGGATCTGCTTGCAGCGTTCGGCGTGGATATTTATTTTGACAGATACACAAAGGTTTTCTACGGGAATGAATGGCTCATTCTGTTCATAGATACTTTTTTCGGCATTATAAAACGCCTTATCCCATTTATGTATATCTATAAAAAGCTGAAAATGCCGATAAAGGTAATGGTGCCGACAAAGGTCACCAACAAAACGCTTTTTAAATATGCTGTGCCGTCAATACTGCTTGCAGTTGGAGTTTGCTCGGCGGCTTCGGGCATTTACAGCGAGATACTCAGCTCCCTGAATATACAGCCGGAAAAGCTTTTTATCGATATGGATAATAATAAAGCTGTTTTCGTGATTTATTTAATAGTACACATTGTAGTAATTCCCACCATAAGCGAGATCCATACAAGAGGTGCGCTGCTTCAGCTTTTAAGGCAGTTTGGCGATGGCATTGCGATACTCTTTACCGCTTTGCTTACGGCGCTTATATCCTATAACATCAACTCGTTCTGCTTCATTTTTATCACATCAACAATAATCGGTTATTTTACCGTGCGCACAGGTTCGGTGGTGACCGCTGTGCTTATGCGTATAACCGTCCATGCATTCTCTTACGGTATTTATATAGTTGATGAAGCAGTCAGCGAGGAGATACAAGGACTTGTCCTTATGATAATGCTGGCTGCGGCGATAGGCGTCGGTCTTGTCAGCTTCGTAAGGCTGCTGATAAAGCACAGCGACTGTTACGGACTTATTTTTAAAAACCGCTATCTCAACTTTTACGAAAAATGCGGAATAATCGCATCGTCCATTCCGGTAGTTGCCGGTTTTACTTTAATAATCATTCATACTATTATAAATATAAAGTTTACGATATAAAATGATGCATAACGATGAATTCTATATGGAAATGGCGCAGCGGCTCGCAGATGAAGCTGCCGCAGACGGTGAAGCTCCGATAGGCGCAGTAATTGTCCGCAAAAGTGACGGAAAAATCGTCGGCACGGGCAGGAATACCCGTGAAAAGGGAAGGACCGCTCTCGGACACGCCGAGATAACGGCAATTTCCGACGCCTGCAAGACCTTAGGCGGCTGGCGGCTTTCAGGTTGTGAGATGTTTGTAACGCTTGAGCCTTGTCCGATGTGCGCAGGTGCGATCGCAAATGCACGGCTTGACAGGGTCGTTTTCGGCGCAAGCGATGAGAAAAACGGCTTCGCAGGTTCAAAGGCTGACCTTTTTGAACTTTGCGGAAGTGATACTATTATAAAAGGCGGAGTGCTTAAAAGCGAATGCGAAATGCAGCTTAAAGCCTTTTTCGGCGCACTCAGAAAGAAGAAAAACGGTATGAACGGCATTAAGCTTATAAGAATAGGATCGGACGAGCAGGTGAAAAGACTCGCTGCACTTGCCGATGAGATATGGCATGAATGGTTTCCCTCGCTGCTGTCGGCGGAGCAGATCGACTATATGGTCGAAAAGTTCCAGTCGGAAAAGGCTATGACGGAACAGATGCGAAATGACGGTTATGAATACTATTATATACACCGCAACGGAGAGCATATCGGCTATACCGCACTCAAAAAAGACGGAAAAAGGCTTTTTCTCTCGAAACTCTATATAAAAAAGGAGTTCCGAGGACACGGCTATGCTTCGGCGGCGTTTAAGCTTATACGTGATATCGCCTCGGAAAAGTCGCTCAGCGCAATATGGCTCACCGTGAACAAATATAACGCACAGGCTATCGCAGTTTATGAAAAACTCGGCTTTAAGCGAATAGGCGAGGGCGTGACCGATATCGGAAACGGCTTTGTTATGGACGATTTCTTCTATCAATACGATATAAATTCCGTCCGCAGGATCGAGGAAGAAGACAGGGAGTTCTTCCTCGAAGCGGCGGATGCGTTCTATCATACGGACGCAGTCGAAAAACCTCTCCCGATGAAAAAGCTTGAAGCGATATTCGACGAGATGATGCGCTCGGATGTATATATCGAGGGTTTTATACTTATGCATAACGGCGAGAGAGCAGGCTATGCCGCTGCTGCGAAAACGTTCCAGACGGAAAGCGCCGCTCTGACGGTATTGATAGAGGACTTGTATATCCTGCCGCAGTACAGAGGAAAAGGCCTCGGAAGAACGTTCTTTGAGCAGCTTTTTGAGAAATATGACAGCGCTGCGGGCAGATATCGGCTTGAAGTTGAGCCTGAAAATGAAACGGCTTATAATTTATACAAAAAATTAGGTTTTCGTGAGCTTGAATATACACAAATGATAAGGGAGATGAACTGAAATGGCTATACGCTTTTATAACGCAAGAATTTTAAGCTTTGAGGACGGAATGAACGTTACTTTCGGTGAGGTGCATACGGACGGAGGGATCATTTCCTACGCAGGTGACAGCGAAAACGCTCCTAAGGGCAGCTTTGAACGTGAGATAAATCTGAACGGCAACCTTATAATGCCGTCATTCAAGAATGCGCACACCCATTCGGCAATGACATTCCTGCGCTCCTATGCGGATGATATGCCGCTGCAGGATTGGCTTTTCAATCAGGTTTTCCCGATGGAGGCAAAGCTCACGGGAGATGATATCTATACATTTTCAAAGATAGCCTTTGCCGAATACCTCACAAGCGGTATAACTGCAAACTTTGATATGTATTTTGAGCCTGAATATATGGCAAAGGTTTCCGAGGAGGTCGGCTTCCGCACGGTAATGTGCGGCTCGGTCGCAGGCTCGGCAGACGAATGTGACGCCACACTCACAAAGCTTGAAACGCTGTATAATAAATACAAGGACAGAAGCGAGTTTGTCAGCTACCGTCTTGGTTTCCATGCGGAATATACGACCGATGTTTCTATCATAAACGGCATAGGCGAGCTTGCGAAGAAATACAAGGCTCCCGTATATACGCACAACAGCGAAACGCTCTCCGAAACTAAGGAGTGTATCGGACGTCACGGACTTACACCGACCGAGCTTTTTGAAAGAGCAGGTCTGTTTGAATACGGCGGCGGCGGTTTCCATTGCGTTTATATGAGCGATAACGACCTTGAAATTTTCCGCAGAAGAGGACTCTGGGCAGTTACAAACCCTTCCTCAAACGCAAAGCTTGCAAGCGGTATCGCTCCGCTTGAAAAAATGGCGGAAAGGGGCATAAAGCTTGCTATCGGTACGGACGGCGCTGCAAGCAACAATGCGCTCGATATGTTCCGTGAGATGTACCTTGCGGCTGTTTTGCAGAAGATACTGCTAAAAGACGCTGCTGCGATGCAGGCGGATAAGATACTGCGTATGGCTGTCTGCGGATCGGCAGAAGCAATGGGACTTACAGACTGCGATACTATTAAAAAAGGCAAGAAAGCCGATCTTATCGTTGTTGACCTTAATGCGCCGAATATGCGTCCGCTGCATAATATCCCGAAAAACCTTGTATACAGCGGTTCAAAGCAGAACATACTTATAACGATGTGTGCAGGTAAAATTCTGTATGAAAACGGCGAGTTCACAACTATCGACCTTGAAAAAACATACGCAGAAGCGGATTCTGCACTTAAAAGAATGATAAATGAATGAGAAAGGTAAACAAAAATGAGCATACGTTTTCATCTTCCGAGTTTTACACAGCATTACTGTCTTAACAAGCTGATGATAGAATATCTGCGTGAGCACCCCGAATATTTTATCGACGGACTGGAGATAGCATCGGTTTTCGGCAGCTTTGACGGTTCAACATGGAACGGCGGAAGAGTTGTCGGCGGCAGCTTTGATCCGAAACTCACCAAGCTTGTGATAAAAACCTTTGACGAGCTGAAAGTTCCGCTTCGCTTTACATTCACCAACCCTATGATAACAGAGGAGCATCTTTCCGACAAAAACTGCAACGAAATACTGAAAATGGCTGATAACGGCATAAATCAGGTCATCGTTATGAGTGATATGCTCGAAAACTATATCCGTGAAAATTACCCGAATTACAAGATAACCTCATCGACCTGCAAGGAGATAAGGGATATGGACGGGGTGAACGCCGAGCTTGAAAAGCCGTATAACCTTGTTGTACTCGACTATAACTGGAACAATAGGTTTGATGAGCTTGAAAAGATAAAGGACAAGGCAAGATGCGAAATACTTGTCAATGCGCTCTGCCAGCCGAACTGCCCACGCAGGGGCGAACATTATAAGGCAATAGGAAAGATCCAGATCGACCGCTGCAATGCAGGTTATGCTGCAGTCGGCGGAAATCTCGGATTCAAGGACTTTGAGTGCCCGTTCATGAGCAGGAAGATATATGATATAACAGAGCTTTCCACCTTTATCTCACCCGAAACGATCGCAGAGAAATATGTTCCGATGGGATTCAGCGAGTTCAAGCTTGAGGGAAGAAGCGCTGCCGATATTGAAATGCTTGAAACATATATTTATTATTTTACAAAGCCCGAAACAAGGGATAAAGTCCGTCTTGAAATGCTCACAAAGCTTACGGGACGGATAAAAAACTTCAATTTCATCTGAAAATGAAAGATTACAAAAATATTACAAATGGTAACGTAAAGTAACCAAAAACAACATAAAATCAGGTTTTGTGAGCTGTTTTTGGCAAAAAATTATATAATACCGCTAAAATGCAATAGAAAATTTGTGATAGATGTGCATTGACGAAATGAGAAGAGAGTGATAAAATGTAATTACGATGTTGAGAGCGGATAAAAGCGCTCCGATATCAAATTATATTGATTTCCATTAATATTTGGAAATAAATAAAGAAAAACGAAACAAAACAAGGAGGAATTTTTCATGAACATGAAAAAGACAATCGCAGCAGTAGCTGCATGCGCAATGGCCGTATCTGCAATGGCTACAACTGTTTCTGCTGTATCTGAAGGTGCAACAGAAGCTCAGAAGATCCACTATGACCTCACAATCAAGTCCAAGACAAAGGCTGCTGATCTTACTTTCTCAGCAACTAATCTTACAGTTGGTGCTGGTGATGTAACCGGTTTGGCAATCACAGTTGACACAACTGCTACAACAGGTGCTGTAAAGGGTCTCAGCAATGACCTTACTCTTGTTATCAACAACAAGACAATGAACAAGGTTTATGAATTCAAGTTCACAACAGACAAGGGTTCTGCAAACTATGACGGCACAGCATCAAAGCCTGCTATGGCTAAGAAGGGCGCTGCTGCTGACGAAATCGACACAAGCAAGGAAGTTTATCTCCTTGATCTTGGTTCCACAGCAAACGGTCTTGCAGTACTGAATGCTCTCGTTGGTGATGTTGACATCACAGCTTCCATCAGCGCAGATACTGTAGTTGCTAATGAAATCACTGATGACTGGAACGACAACAGCCAGAAGGATCTCAACGATGCAATCGAAGACGGCGATATCAAGGTTCAGCTTATCGATGAATTCCCTGCAACAGCTCAGAAGATCAATGGCACAGTTGTTTATACAGATCCTGATATCTCATACAATACTCTTACTTCAGCTACAGCTGCTGGTGCTCCTGTTGCTTCTACTTCCGGCGCATTTGCTGGTAAGACAGGTATCCTCAACGTAAGAGGTTCTGTAAAGGAAGTTAACCACATCAAGCCTATGAAGACCAACAACAATGTTGCTACCAACAATGCTGGTACAGCTGATATCTTCACACAGCTTGCTACAACTGGTTCCAGAGATTATGGCAAGTACTATGAAAATGCAAGCGCTGTAATCAACGACATGATCGCTAACTACGATGAAGTTGTATTCACATTCAATACAGCTGCTCAGAAGGTTAAGGACGGCGAATACAGCACAGCTTGGGATGCTAAGGATTACACCAAGTTCCCACAGCAGCTCTACAACCTCTTCGGTGATGAGAACACAGGTTATGTATATGCTAACTCTCCTACATATACATTCAACAACCTCTTCAATGCTGCACTTGTTGCTAACAAGGACCTCACAATGAACCAGAACGCTATCGCTCCTTTCGTATACAATGCAACATCTGTTTCCTTCGAATGGGATACAATGACAGCTACCGGCGGCCAGTTCGTATCTGCTGCTAGCGCAATCAGAACTCTCCAGCTTGCTACATCTTCTGAGTGGTACTGGGATTCTATGGACGTTGTAGGTTACACAGCTGCTATTGAAGACACAGAATCACAGTCTCCTGTTGAAGCTGATGAAGAAGACCTCGACGACACAGACGCTGAGATCGATGAAACTGATGATGAAGATCAGATCGACGACACAGATGATACTGCTGACGTTGACGATGTAGACGATACAGATGACGTTGATACAGACGACACAGCTGCTGATGAAGGCGATGCTGCTGCTGACGAAACAACTGGCAACCCTGAAACAGGCAACGCTCCTATCGCTCTCGCAGTTATCCCTGTTGCTCTTGCTGCTGCTGCAGTAGTTGCAAAGAAGAGAGGCTAAGCACGCACCGTTCAAAGACGGTACGCTATATGCGCAAGCTTCGTGAAAATAACTTTTAACTAAAATTACTCTCGGGTGTTTAAGCTTTAAAGTTATTCTAACATCAAATATGACCGCTGTCCGTATGCAGAACGGACAGCGGTTTTTGTTTTGCGGTTTGTTGGATCGATGTATATTATCGCCGCAATATATGAAGATATTGTATTGTCCGCATCAATAGTTATGCGGACCCTTTTTTGATAAGAAATTAACAATCAATGGTTGTTTTGCACATTTACAAGGCTTAGAAATAGTGAAAGATAAACAAAATAAAACAAGCGAAAACGTTTGAGAAAGAACGAGAATGTTTATAAGATGTTAACAATAGGGAGATAGTAGACAAAAAAGAAAATATTATCTTGACAAGCATTGTGTAAATTGATATAATATTAATATAACTCATTAAAATTTCAGCCATTGTGTGCAAAAATTTCAGCAGGTTTTAACATAAGCATCACAATCTCACGTTTTTTGAGTAAATACTTAAACAGATATTGCAGTTTAATTGAAAGGTGGTTTGTCTGTTGTCGAGTAAAACTAATTTCAGGAGAATCGTTTCAGCCGTGACTGCGCTGATGCTTGCGGTGACGTCATTTGCGGTTGTTCCGGTAACTGCCGATAGTTCGGAAACATCGTCGGTCCAGTCTTCCGGGCAGGAAACGTTCACTTATGAAGAACAAAATACTTACAGCGACTATTATGATGAGATCTCAGGGTCAAAACGCCCCGATAAGGAAGCTTTGCTGGTTTACACCGGCGCTCGTGACGGCGCAGATGTCACAGTTGGTTCCTACGAGGGTAAGGATAATGTCGTGGTCTGGAACAGCGAAGAGGGTACGCTTGATTTTACTGTAAACGTTCCCGAAACAGGCGCTTATAACATGGAAATGTCCTATTACCAGATCGTCGGCAGCACTACGACAACTGAGTTTTCTGTAATGCTTGACGGCGAAACGCCTTATGATACGGCAACTCGTATTAATATCCCTCGAATCTGGACGAGCAAATATCCGATCGCTCCCGACGCAAAGGATAACGAGATCCGTCCTCCGCAGGTCGAAATGCCGATGTGGACAAAAACTTCGTTCAAGGACGAGGACGGTCTTTTCAATGAGCCGCTTCTCTTCTATCTTGAAGCAGGCGAACATACTATTTCGATAGGCTCCGAACGAGCTATGGTTGCTATCGAATATATCAAGCTTTACAACGAAAAAGGCTATGACAAATATGTGAAGCCTTCCGATGCGGAGCTTGCAAAAAATGAATCGGCTGAGTCTATAAAGGTTCAGGGCGAGCGTTATGCTTACACGAACTCTCAGACCCTTTTCCCTACATACGACCGAGGAAATTATCTCACAGAACCGTCCAACCCGACCAAGCAGCGCTATAATACTGTCGGTGACGGAACCTGGGATCAGTCCGGTCAGGCTATAACATGGGAAATCGATGTTGCAGAAGCCGGATACTATAAGGTAAACCTTAAAACCCGTCAGAATGAGCTGCGCGGACTTTTCTCAAACCGCCGACTCTATATTGATGGAGTTGTACCGTCCGATGCTTTTAGCGAAATAAAGTTTTACTACAGCACAGAGTGGGTTTCCGTTGTTCCCGAGGATGAAAACGGAGAACCTGCATATATTTACCTCGACAAGGGCAAGCATACCTTGACTCTCGAATGTATCCCCGGAGATATCGGCGAATATATGCGTAAACTTGACAATATCGTGTTCGAAGCGAACCAGTATTATATGCAGATCCTTATGATCACCGGTCCGACTCCGGATAAATACACAGACTATTTCGTTCACAGACAGATCCCTGAGCTGCTTGATGTTTTCGAGAAGCTTTCAAAGGAACTTCGTGAAACTCGTGCGGCTATTGAAGAGATCGCAGGAATTGACGGTTCCGAAGCAGCTGTTCTCGACCGTCTTGCAGATGTTTTCGATAAATGTATAAAGCGCCCGAACAAGATCCCCGATTATGTTTCTTCCAGCGGAATCAAGGATAATGTAACTGCGGTTTCCTCATGGATGCGTCAGTACAGAAGCCAGCCGCTCGAAGTTGACTACATCGAGCTTGTTCCTGCAAATAAGGCTGTTACTCCTGTTAGGAAGAATTTCTTCAAGTCTCTTGCGTTCAATACCAAGGCTCTTGTAGGCTCATTCTTTGAGGATTACACCGTTCTTTCCGATGTTACAGCTGATTCTATCAACGTTTGGGTAGGTATCGGCCGTGACCAGACTAACATTGTTAAGCAGATGACAGATTCCCAGTTTACTCCCGAAACAGGAATCGATGTTTCCATCAACCTTGTACAGGGTACTATCATGGAAGCCGTTCTCGCAGGAAAGGGTCCTGACGTTGCCCTCTTTATCGGCGGCGAATTCCCTGTCAACCTCGCTATAAGAGGTCTTGTTCACAGCGTTGATGATCTTCCCGGATATGACGAAGTTGCTTCACGTTTCCAGGAAGAAGCTACTGTAATGTATACATACGATGACCACGTTTACGGCGTTCCGCTTACAAGAACATTCCCGATGATGTTCTATCGTAAGGATATGCTCGCTGAAGTTGGCATCACATCCCCTCCTGATACATGGGATGAATTGATCGATATGCTCCCTGCTCTCCAGAGAAAATATATGCAGCCGGGTCTTATCCTCCCTGCAAACGTTAACGGTACTGCCGTTTCGCCTGCAACAGAAGTCGGACACACCTTCGCTCTTCTTATGCTCCAGTCCGGAACCAACTATTATAATGAGGATCAGACTGCGACATCATTCGACAGTCAGGCAGCTGTTGACGCATTCGCAACATGGACAGAATTCTACAATGTTTACCAGTTCGATCAGCAGTATGACGCATTCACACGTTTCAGAACAGGTGAAGCTCCTATTGTTATCCAGAACTACTGCACATTCTATAATCAGCTCAACAGAGCAGCTCCCGAAATCAAGGGACTTTGGGATTTCACTCACGTTCCCGGAACAGTTCGTGAAGATGGTACAGTTTCTTACGCTGCAAACTCTAACGGTTCAGGTGCTATCATCCTTAAGGACTGCAAGAACATCGACGCTGCATGGGAATTCATCAAGTGGTTCACAGAAACCGATACACTTGTTGAATACGGTCAGAACGTTGAAGGCGTAATGGGCCCTCTCGGACGTTTTGAAAGTGCAAACGTTGAGGCTCTCAAGAAGCTTAACTGGTCGAACGGTGACCTCGAAAAGATCCTCTTCCAGATGGATCAGCTCGAAGAGGTCCCGATCATTCCGTCATCCTACGTTGTTACCCGTGGTATTATGAACGCATTCCG
>JBJEQL010000131.1:0-3745 GCA_051881735.1 Oscillospiraceae bacterium | reverse complement strand
ATGAACGAGATAACGAGCGAATATGACGGTGTTGTAAAGCAGATCCTTGTTAAAAATGGCGAGGCTGTCGATTACGATCAGCCTATTATGATAATTGAATAAGGCGGTTAAAAATATGGCTGTAATGAATAAAGAGCAGATAATGGAAATAATCCCTCACAGAGATCCGTTCATGCTCATTGATACTATTGAAGAGATCGAATACGGCAAAAAAGTCGTAGCTACAAAATATATGGCTCCGGATTCATTCTGGTTCAAGGGCCATTTCCCCGAATATCCCGTTGTTCCGGGCGTACTTATGCTTGAAATGTGCGCACAGGCAGGCGCAGTTGCTCTTCTCGGACTTCCCGAAAACAAGGGCAAGATAGGATTTTTCGGCGGCATAAAGGAAGCTAAGTTCCGCAGACAGGTCGTTCCCGGCGATACTCTCCGCATTGAAGTTGAGATCATCAAGGTAAAAGGTCCTGTCGGAGTTGGTAAATGCGTTGCAACAGTAAACGGCGAAAAGGCTGTTTCTGCTGAGATCTCCTTTGCTATAAAATAATTTGATCCTTGAAAGGATTTTCTTGCTATGTTTAAAAAAGTTCTTATCGCCAACAGGGGTGAGATCGCCGTCAGAATAATCCGTGCCTGCCGTGAACTCGGTGTAAAAACAGTTGCGGTATATTCAACAGCGGATAAATCTGCGCTCCATGCGAGAATTGCAGATGAAGCTGTCTGCATAGGTCCTGCTGCTACAAAGGACAGCTATCTCAACGAGAAAGCTATCTTTGCTGCCTGCGAGATAACCGGTGCAGACGCAATACATCCCGGTTTCGGATTTCTTTCGGAAAATGCAGCGTTTGCACGCAACTGCGGCAAATGCGGAATAAACTTCATAGGTCCTTCGCCCGAGTCGATCGAAATGCTCGGCGATAAGGCTGCCGCAAAAAAGGCTATGAAAGCTGCAGGAGTGCCGGTCATCCCCGGTTCGGACGGTGCTGTTCCTTCTCTTGAAGAAGCAAAGCGCCTTGCCGCAGAGGAGATAGGCTTTCCGCTTATGGTAAAGGCTTCTGCCGGCGGCGGCGGACGTGGGATCCGCCTTGTTGAGCGCATGGAAGACCTTGAAAACGCTATTCTTGCCGCAAAGCAGGAGGCGCTAAATTTCTTCGGCGACGACAGCATCTACATGGAAAAATTTATCATAAATCCGAAGCATATTGAGTTTCAGATACTTGCCGACAAGCACGGAAACGTGGTTCATCTCGGCGAGCGTGACTGCTCGATGCAGCGCAGAAATCAGAAAGTGCTTGAAGAAACTCCGTCAACCATCATGACGCCCGAGCTTCGTGAAAAAATGGGCGCCGCTGCCGTTTCTGCAGCTAAGGTATGCAAATATTTCAACGCAGGAACGATAGAATTCCTCGTTGACGCTGACAGCAACTTCTATTTTATGGAGATGAACACCCGAATTCAGGTCGAGCATCCTATTACAGAAGCGATAACAGGCATAGACCTTGTTAAAGCGCAGATGAAGATCGCTGCAGGTGAAGAACTGCCCTATAAGCAGAGTGATATCGAATTCAGAGGACACTCTATTGAGTGCAGGATCAACGCAGAATCTCCCGAACATGACTTCCGTCCTTGTCCGGGAAAGATATCATCACTTTACACTCCCGGAGGTCCGGGCGTTCGTGTGGACAGCGCTGCATATCAGGGTTATACTATAACACCTTACTATGACAGCATGATAGGAAAGCTTATCGTTCATGCTTCGACAAGAGAAGAAGCTATCGCAAAGATGAAGTGGGCGCTTGCCGAATTCATCGTTGAGGGCGTTGATACGAACATCGATTTCCAGCTTAGTCTTATCCGTGACCCTGTTTTTGAATCGGGCAAATATGATATAGGCTATCTTGGAAGAAAAATGAGCAAGTAACTTTTACAGGGGGTAGGTTGCGGTGCAGAAATGTCCGATTTGCGGAGGAACAGTCGGGAATGGCGTTTGTCTTTCCTGCGGTTATGAGATACCCGATGAAAACACTATTGCTGCGCCCTACAACTACGACCCCGATGATTATGCTCTGCAGGAAGATTCACATGATGAAAACGAACCTTCCGAATGGGCAGAAATGGATGCCATAGGCGTTCCGTCTTCGGAATCTGTGAGTCAGGCGTTTGTAAAGAAGCCCTCTTTGGAAAAGCCTGCGGCAGATAACCGCACAGCAGAAAAAAGCACTCCTCCGCCTACAAATTATACACATATCACAGCACCGTCCGAAGAACCTTATGAAGAGCCGCAGGATGCTTTCAGCATATTTGTACAAGGTTTTGTTTATGAGGTAAAAAGGCATTGGTGGAAAGTGCTGCTTATATTGCTGGTGCCTGCTGCTGCGACATTTATGGGATGTTTCTATATGGCTAAGGCCAGAGGTTGGCGAGTGTCCCGATTTGAGAGAATGGATCCGGCAAACTTTGATGTGAAGGCGTTTTTCCTTGGAATATTGTATATGGTTATCGGATTCGGTCTGATATTTTCGGGTTGGGATCCGTTGGGTTTAAGTGCGTGGATAATGTCGGTTTTATGATTAAAAAGTAGGGGTGGTTTTTTGGCACAGAATAGATGTCCTCTCTGCGGAGGAAAAGTTGTAAACGGCGAGTGCATCGGCTGTGGTTATAGTCTGCCCGATGAGGAAAAGCTTTCCGCCCCATATAATCTTGACCCCGAGGACGATCGTCCCGAAATTTTTGAGCCTGCGCCCGAGAAATATGAAATGCCCGGTGTAGACATGAATTCAGTCGGAAGATACGGCGCTGCGCCCGTGAAAGAGAAAACTGCACAGAATATACCTAATATAAAGGTCGCACCGACCATAAATAACAATCCTGCTCCGCAGAACACGCCGCAAGGCTGGCAGAATCCCTACGGCAACAGTCCTGCACAACGGAATACACCGCAGCGGAATTCACCGCAGCAGAACACACCACAGAATACACCGAAGCAAGGCTGGCAGAATCCGTATAACTACAATCCTGCGCAGCGGCCTGCACGAAATCCCGTGAACGGAACTTCTTCACCTCTGTCGCAAAAAGCAATGATAGCAACGCTGATAGTGCTGCTGGTTCTGACTTTATTCACTCCTATGTTCGGAGTTATCGGACTTGTGCTGAACGGCAGCTTCGGAACAAACCTCGGCGCAGGAACGAAAAAGCTGTTTACGATCTTATTTATTGTTGCATTATGGGCATCTTTTTTGATAAAGATATGAATTATACGAAAATAACCGAACAAATTCGTTTATTATAAATATTTTCCGCAAAGGAGTGTAAACAGAAGTGCTTGAAGATTTACTCGACGTTGTAAAGCTGAGATTTAACGTTAATCCGGCTTCAGACGCTGAAAAAGACAGCGAAAAGGACGAAAAAAAGGAAAATCCTGTTGAGATACCGAAAGATCTTGCATTCAAATGTCCGCGCTGTCTTAATATGATAATGACAGACGAACTTGTGAAGAACCTCAAGGTCTGCCCCGAGTGCGGATATCATTCGAGGATATCGTCCGAGGAAAGACTTAATCTGACTATCGACAAGGGCAGCTTTATCGAATTCGACAAGGATATGGTGAGCAAAAACCCTATCGACTTCCCCGGATATGACGTAAAGCAGAGCGAGCTTCGTGAGAAAACCGGTCTTAAGGACGCTGTTATCACAGGTGAATGTAAGATACGAGGCATACGCTGCGTTATCGGTATCATGGATTCACGCT
>JBJEQL010000130.1:0-3755 GCA_051881735.1 Oscillospiraceae bacterium | reverse complement strand
TATGTAAATGAATTAATTGACTTTTTTCCGTCAATGATATATAATTATTATATTATTTTTCATACGGAGTATATTTTTGCGTTTTTGAAAGGAATTTTAATGTTTTTTTATTCTCATTTTTCTGTAAAGCTAAAAACCTTTTCAACAATAATTGCTGTACTGGCCTTCTGTCTGACTTTTTCAGCTTGCCGAAGAGTTTCGGAAGAGCCTGTCAACACGGGAATTCAAACGGCAAACAGCGTCATTCTGACCGAAGAAACCACGCAGACAGCAGGCTTGACAAGCGAAACACAGACCGAACAAGCTGAAATCGAAAACGTAGTGGAAAGTGAAACAACTTTACAGTATGAAGCTTCTTCAACCACCGTTACAGAAGCTCCCAATGAAACACAAACAGATAGCAGCATCACAGAAAAGCCTAAAAAAACACTAAAAAATCAAGAGAACATAACGTCAAAGGAAAAAACTGAAACGACAGTAGAAATATCGAACTCAACGTCAGCTGTTACCGAGGCAACGACTGTAACAACACGGGAAACAACTGTGACGACTGATCTTACTCTACAATCGGAAAGTCCTGCGGAAACGACGGTCAAGGCATATAATACAAGTGGATATTCTGCGCTCAATTACAGCGAACAAAAGGGGATCTGGATATCTTACCTTGAGTATTCATCTGCGATGCAGAATAAGTCAGCTTCTGAGTTCAGAAAAACCATAGGAAAATACTTTGACAATGTAAAGGCTTTGAGCTTTAATACAGTTTATGTTCAGGTCAGAGCGTTCGGAGATGCTTATTACCGTTCTGAACTGTTTCCGACTGGCGACCGTTATAACGGTACGATCGGCGCAAAGCTTGCATACGATCCGCTTCAGATAATGATCGAAGAAGCACATGACCGTGATCTTTCTGTTCATGCGTGGATAAATCCAATGCGGCTTATGACAGACAGCCAGATGAAAAGCTTGTCTGATTCATACTTGATAAAAGAATGGTATAACGATGACGAAAAGTGCGGTAAATATATCGTAAAATCGGGAGATAGATGGTATCTTAATCCCGCATACAGCGCTGTTGAAAAGCTTATTTCGGATGGAATAGCTGAAATTGTTTCGGGATACGATGTTGACGGAATACAGATAGACGATTATTTTTATCCCACGACCGCAAGCAGCTTTGACAAGGCAGCTTACAGCGAATCGGGTACGCAGAAAAGCCTGACAGCGTGGAGAACAGACAACATTAACAGTATGGTCAAGAAAATGAACAAAACAGTACACAGCGTTAACTCGACTGTTTTGTTTGGGATCTCTCCGCAGGGAAGCGTTGATAACAATTACAATGAACTTTATGCTGATGTTAAGACATGGTGCAAATCATCGGCGTACTGTGACTATATCCTTCCTCAGGTCTATTTCGGATTTGACAATGCTGCGCTGCCCTATTCGGAAACTATCGCGCTCTGGAGCAGTATGACATCATCGGGAAATGTAAAGCTTGTGATCGGCCTTGCAGGCTACAAGATAGGTGCAGTTGATAATTACGCAGGCGCAAACGGAAAGAATGAATGGATAAATAATTCGGATATGCTTGCAAAGCAGATAGCGTCCGCTCAGAAACTTGAAAACTATGGCGGAGTTGCGATTTTCAGATACGGTTCGATTTTTGAACCCGATTCCTCTGTTGCAAAGCAGGTCAATGCTGAGGTCGCTAATATAAAGAAGTAACATTTATGTCGGATGAAGATTTGTTTTTATTATAGTAATTCTGTTCGTCATAAAGTTAAATCTATTGAGCGCAGTTCAAAAAAGGGCTGCGCCGTTTTTATATTTGTAATTTGTCGCAAAGTCTTGATTTGACAGATAAAATAGTATATAATAAAAATGATTAATTTTATTTGGAGGTCAGCTATGGCGGAAAATCCGGAAAAAAAGCCTTCTAATTATGCAATTGAATGCAGAGAGATAACAAAGTCGTTCGGCTCGGTCATTGCTAACGATCATGTTGATCTGTCTGTTAAGTATGGCGAGATACTTGCACTTCTCGGTGAAAACGGCTCGGGCAAAACTACGCTTATGAATATGCTTTCCGGCATTTATCATCCGGACAGCGGCTCGATAAATGTTTCGGGCGAACACGCTGTAATAAATTCGCCTGCAGATTCTATCGCTCTCGGAATTGGCATGATACATCAGCATTTTAAGCTTGTTGAAGCGTTCAGCGCACTCGACAACATCATCGCAGGAACTCCGGGCAGACTGAAAAAGCGTTCGGTAATGCATGACGATATCTCTGCGATCAGCGGCAAGCTCGGACTTAATGTTGATTTGAACAAGAAGATCTACAATATGTCTGTCAGCGAGAAGCAGACGGTTGAAATACTTAAAGTGCTTTACCGTGGTGCGAAAATTCTTATCCTCGACGAGCCTACGGCTGTTCTTACACCGCAGGAAACAGAAAAGCTGTTCGATATGCTGCGGATAATGAGAAACGACGGTTGTGCGATCATCATAATTACGCATAAGCTTAACGAGGTTATGGCGATAAGCGACCGTGTAACTATCCTGCGAAAGGGACAATCAGTTGAAACGGTTCTGACTGCTGAAACGGATGAGAAAAAGCTTACCGAGCTTATGGTCGGAAAGCCTGTCAGCCTTAGCATTGAACGCCCCGAACCGGTTGATCCGAAGCCGCTTCTTAATGTATATCATCTTTCGGTGGACAAGCCTGACGGTACTGTTGCACTTGATGATGTTACATTTGATATTTTTTCGGGAGAGATACTGGGCGTTGCAGGTGTTGCAGGAAGCGGTCAGAAGGAGCTTTGCGAAACGATCGCAGGTCTTAACGGTATCCGTTCCGGCGCAGTTCTCTATAATAAGGAGAACATCATCGGCAAAACTGCAAAGGAGATAATCGAACTCGGCATAAGCATGAGCTTCGTTCCCGAGGACAGACTTGGAATGGGTCTTGCGTCATCCATGGGTATGACCGGAAATATGATGCTCAAATCCTACGGAAAAAGCAAGGGTCCGTTCATCGACAAAAAGCCTGCCCGTGAGCTTGCTGAAAGGCTTATAAAAGAGCTTGATATAAAGACGCCTTCAACAGAGATCCCGGTCAGAATGCTGTCGGGCGGTAATGTTCAGAAGGTACTTCTTGGACGTGAGATAGAGTCTGCTCCGAGCCTTCTGATAACGGCATATCCTGTACGAGGTCTGGATATCAATTCCTCATATACGATTTATGGCTTGCTCAACGAGCAGAAAAAAAAGGGAGTTGCTGTTCTTTTCATCGGTGAAGATCTGGACGTTCTGCTTGAACTTTCCGATAAAATAATGGTTCTTTGTCACGGCAAGGTAACAGGTATTGTTGATGCAAAAAAAGTTACAAAAGAGCAGATAGGTCTTATGATGACAGGCTCTTCAGCAGAGGAGGTGCTTGGAAATGGCTGAACAGGCAGTAAAAAAACAGAGTGGTTTCCGTATCAGAATTTCCAAGCGTGCTGAGATCGGAACAAAAAAAGCTATCATTCTCCGTGCTGTTTCGATAGTTGCTGCAATAGTTGCAGGCGGACTATTCATACTTGCTATCGGATATAATCCATTTGCGGTTTACGGAACGATTGTCAAGGGCGCATTCAGCACACAGATGGCTTTTCAGGCTACGGTCAAGGTAATGATACCTCTGCTTATATCCTCGCTTGGCGTAACGCTTGCGTTCAAGATGAAGTTCTGGAATATCGGTGCAGAGG
>JBJEQL010000129.1:0-16179 GCA_051881735.1 Oscillospiraceae bacterium | reverse complement strand
AATTCTTCTCAAAGATGTCGCATGAGATAAGAACGCCTATGAATGCGGTAATGGGCATAACGCAGATCCTTCTTGACAGCGGCGATCTGAGTGATGAAACCCGTGATTACATTGAAAAGATCGACAGTTCTTCTCACTACCTGCTTGAACTTATCAACAGCAATCTTGATCTTTCCAAGATCGAAAGCGGAAAGATGACTGTTAACAGCGTTCCGTTTGACTTACAGTCGCTTATTGACGATACCGAAACGATAATCCGTGTTCAGACCGAGCAGAAGGGCTTGTATCTTGCAGTTGAGGGAACGGTCGAGCACCGCTATGTTTTCGGCGACAGTCTGAAGCTGCGTCAGGTGCTTATAAATATACTCGGAAATGCGCTTAAATTCACATCGCATGGCGGTATAACGCTTACGGTCAATGAAGTGGGAGCTGATCATGAATCGGTTCAGCTGCATTTCTCCGTTAAGGATATGGGAATCGGTATAAGTCATGAAAATATCGAAAAGATATTCGATTCGTTTGAACAGCTTGGCGGAAAAATTACTG
The DNA here is from genome assembly GCA_051881735.1 of Oscillospiraceae bacterium. Classification (GTDB taxonomy): domain Bacteria; phylum Bacillota; class Clostridia; order Oscillospirales; family Ruminococcaceae; genus UMGS363. The sequence continues at coordinate 15,633 of JBJEQL010000129.1, read as the reverse complement.
CGAAATACGGCGGAACAGGTCTTGGACTTGCAATAAGCAGCGCCTATGTATCAATGATGGGCGGAAAGCTTTCGGTTGAGAGTGAACTTGGAAAGGGTTCGGAATTCTATTTTGACCTCAAGCTTCCGATAGCCGATAAATCGAAGGTCGAAACCGAAGAGGCAGAGAATTCGGAGGTCGTTATCGAGGGCAGACGAATACTTCTTGCGGAGGATGACGAGATGAACCGCATGATAGCGGTCAAGCTGCTTGAAAATGACGGATTGATCGTGGAAACTGCGGAGAACGGCGAAATCGCTGTACAGAAATTCGCCGGATCGGAAGAGAATCATTTTGACGCGATCTTTATGGATATCCGTATGCCTATAATGGACGGGCTTGAAGCAGCAAAGAAGATACGCAGCCTTGAACGTCCCGATGCAAGAGCCGTGCCTATCGTAGCTCTTACAGCGAATGCATTTGACGAAGACATGAAGAAATCTGCTCAATGCGGTATGAACGGACATCTTTCCAAGCCGATTGACATCAAGCAGATACGCAAGGTACTCAAATCAATGTTAAAAAAATAAAAAGGTAACCGCACAAGTCATTACGGCTTGTGCGGTTTTGGGTGAAAAATGAAAAGTAAAAATAAAGCCATTATTTATATAATATGTTCAGCGTTCTGCTTTGCGGTAATGAATGCTTCTGTTCAGCTTGCAGGAGATCTGCCGTTTATGCAAAAGGTGTTTTTTCGTAACTTTGTCGCAGCAATTGCGGCGTTCATTGTGTTAAAGAAAAATCACATAAAAATAGGCTGCAAAAAGGAAAACAGGATATATATGTTTCTCAGGGCGTTCTGCGGAACTCTTGGAATGCTCTGCAATTTCTATGCAATAGATCATCTTATGCTTGCAGACGCTTCAATGCTCAACAAAATGTCGCCATTCTTTGCGGTGGTTTTTTCGGCGATAATTCTGAAGGATAAACCGACCGTATTTCAGCTTTGTGCTGTTCTGACGGCGTTCGCAGGAAGCCTTTTTGTCATCAAACCAAGCTTTGCGAATGCGGAGTTCTTTCCGTCAATGATAGGATTTTTAGGCGGACTTGGCGCAGGTGCGGCTTATGCTTTCGTAGGCAAGCTTGGAAGAGGCGGAGAAAAAGGTCCTGTTATTGTGTTCTTTTTTTCGGTGTTTTCCTGCCTTTCGGTACTGCCGTATATAATATTCAATTTTGTTCCGATGACAGCGTTCCAGATAGCTATGCTGCTTCTGACAGGATTTGCTGCAGCAGGCGGACAGTTTTCCATAACAGCGGCGTACACTCATGCGCCAGCCCGTGAAGTTTCCGTTTTTGATTATACGCAGATACTTTTTTCGACCGCTCTTGGATTTTTCCTTTTCGGTCAAGTTCCCGACAAGTGGAGCTTTGTCGGCTACGGCATAATTATTGCTGCAGCGGTCGCAATGTTCCTTTATAACAACAGAAAAACTACAAAATGAAATAGATTTGAATTTATATTGCAAAAATATATCGAAATATAATATATTAACTTTGATTTTGCAAGTTTTAGAATAAAACCTTGCAAAAGCTATTGACAAAAATGCATTTTTATGTTATCATAGATTTGTCAGCTTGAAAAAAGAATGATTTTTTGAAAGGAGTGAAGAAATGTCAGGTTCAAAGGCTCTTATTATTTCCCAAAATGAAGAAATGCGTGATAATCTTGCATTGACGGTGAAGTCCTGCGGATTTACATCTATTTCTGTTTCGGACGGCAGCGGAGCAAGAAGCACAGTAACCTCCGGTGAGTTTGACCTGATCATCCTCAATACTCCTCTTTCAGACGAATACGGACTGGAGCTTGCGGCTTACATTATGGATAATACCGCAAGTGCGCTTATCGTTACGGCTGCGCAGAAGAATTACGATGAAATATTTCATAAAATAGGCGAAAAGGGCTGTTATATCCTTTCAAAGCCGTTTACAAAATCCGTTCTTGTTCAGGCTATTAATTTCACGGTTTCTGCAAGAAATATGCTGCTAAAAAATGAAATGGAGCGTAAGGCGCTTGAGAAAAAGCTCTATAATCTGAAGCAGATCAACCGTGCAAAATGCGTGCTTATTCAGTATCTGCGAATAACCGAGGAGGACGCTCACAGGCAGATCCAGAAAAGAGCAATGGATCAGCGTGTCCCTGAGGTTGAAGTTGCGCTTGATATTCTGAAAACGTATGAAATGTAAGGGAGTGTTTTTATGCGCTTTACCAAAATGCAGGGAATTGGCAATGATTACATCTATGTAAACTGTTTTAACGAAACCGTTGAAAACCCCGAGGAAGTTTCGATCAAGGTCAGCGACCGCCACTTCGGAATAGGCGGCGACGGTCTTGTGCTTATCATGCCTTCCGATAAGGCTGATTTCCGTATGAGAATGTTCAACGCCGACGGTTCAGAGGGAATGATGTGCGGAAACGCCACACGCTGTATCGGTAAATATGTCTATGACAACAAGCTTACCGATAAGACCGAGATAACCCTTGAAACGAAAAGCGGTATAAAATATCTGACGCTTCATCCTGAAAACGGCAAGGTCAAGACTGTTGATGTTGATATGGGCGAGCCGATACTTGAACCACGAAAGATCCCGATGATAGCAGACGGTGACAGTTTCGTGAACAAGGAAATAAGCGTAAACGGCAGAAATGTAAATATCACGGCTGTTTCAATGGGAAATCCCCATGCAGTAATTTTCACAAAGAAGATAGACGAGCTTGACCTTGAAAAGATTGGGCCTGACTATGAAAACAACCCTGTTTTCCCCGAACGTGTGAATACGGAATTCTGTGAGATACTGGACGGAAACACGATAAAAATGCGTGTATGGGAGCGTGGCTCAGGTGAAACATGGGCTTGCGGAACAGGCGCTTGCGCTACGGCAACTGCGGCAGTCCTGAACGGCTTTTGCAAAAAGGATGAGCCGATAACCCTGATGCTCAGGGGCGGAAACCTTACCATTACATATAAAAGCGACGGTCATATCATCATGAGCGGAGCGGCTGAAACCGTATTTGAGGGCGAAATAAATCTTTGATTAAGGAAGTGCAAAAATGGCTTATATTAACGAGAATTTTTTGAAGCTTAAGGAAAACTACCTTTTTATCGATATTGCAAAGCGTCTGAACGCTTATCGTGAGAAAAATCCCGAAAAAACGCTTATCAGAATGGGTATCGGTGACGTTACAAGGCCGCTTGCACCCGTTGTTGTTGAAGCAATGAAAAAGGCTGCCGATGAAATGGGCAGACCGGAAACTTTCCGCGGATATGAGGACAGCGGAAAGGGATATGATTTTCTCCGTGAAGCAATTTCCGGATATTATAAGAAGCTTGGCGCAGATGTTGCTCCCGATGAGATCCTTGTCAGCGACGGTGCAAAGAGTGACTGCGGAAATATCGTTGATATTTTCAGCAGCAAAAACAAGATCGTGATAACCGACCCTGCATATCCGGTTTATGTCGACTCCAACACAATGAGCGGAAAGGAGATCATCTACGCTTCTTCAAATGAGGAGAACGGCTTTGCAGCAATGCCCGATGAGAGCGTTGACTGCGACATTATCTACCTTTGCTCGCCGAACAACCCGACAGGTTCGGTTTATACCAAGGAACAGCTCAAAGTTTGGGTTGACTATGCAATAAGAAAGAACGCTATTATCATTTTTGACAGCGCTTATGAAGCATTTATCCGTGATGAAAACCTCGCAAGAAGCATTTTTACCGTTGAGGGTGCAAGAAAATGCGCTATTGAGATATGTTCACTCTCCAAAACGGCAGGATTCACAGGTACACGATGCGGTTACACCGTTATCCCGAATGAACTTGAAGCGCAGACTGAGTCGGGCGAAAAGGTTAATGTCAGCAAGATATGGTCAAGACGTCAGGGAAGCAAGTTCAATGGTGTTTCATATCCTGTTCAGAGAGCAGCTGAAGCTGTTTTCACCGAAGAGGGACAGAAGCAGACCCATGCGGATATTGACTATTACATGGAAAATGCCCGTATTATGAGTGAAACCTGCGAAGAGCTTGGCATCAAATACACAGGCGGCAAAAACTCGCCGTATATCTGGCTCAAATGCCCCGGCGGAATGGGCAGCTGGGAATTTTTCGATTATCTGCTCAATGAGATACAGGTCGTAGGCACTCCGGGAGAGGGCTTCGGCCCGAACGGTAAGGGTTGGTTCAGACTCACCGCTTTCGGTACTAAGGAAAACACTATTGAAGCGATGAACAGACTTAAATCATTGCTGAAAAAGTAAGATCACATATAACAAAAAAATCGGGAAGACAAGTTGTTTTCCCGATTTTTTTATATTTATTCTAAACACCATTTAAAATTTGGAAAAATCAAGCTGACAATCTTGTAACTGTTGAAAACAGTTTTATATTGGATTTCGGCGCAGATTTTTCCCTGTATTTTATTGGTGTTTAGTATTATAACCATATCGCCTTGACAATAAGCCAAACTATAAGAAGCCAAATCAATATTATAGGTATCGAATAATACCATTTTTTCGGCTTTCCGTTTTTCCAGATTTCCGCAGAAAGCTGACGGTTTCTTTCCATAACATCTTCGGGTATCAGTCTGACCGTTAATGCGACAAGAGCAGGCAGAAGAATGACATCGTCCAGATATCCCAAAACGGGTATAAAATCCGGTATCAAGTCAATAGGTGAAAGCGCATACGCAACTGTACACCATGCAAAAATCTTTGCCGCTGCCGGAGTTTCCTTGTCTTTAAGCGCCAAAAATATAGCCGGAATATCTGTCTTCAGTCTTTTTGCTCGTTCTTTTAAATTCATTGCAGTTTCCTCAGTTCGTTATATCTTGCAGAAAAATTAAATGCCGATATATTCGCTGATATTATATGAATGGGTTTTTATTTCAAAGGTTTCAATGTAGGGAACACCGTCTTTGTATATCCAACGCTCAATATATGTAGGCTTAAAAGTAAATAAGCGTTCATTCTGCAACGATGTATAAGCGTCATAAGAACCTTTGAAGCATTCCCGAAAGCTTTCGCAGAACCGTGTGTTTTGCAACGGATGACCAATTTCCTCACATATCCCCTCAATCTGTATATTGTCTATGCACAGCGCAGCGTTGGGGTTGTCTGAAAGCTGGCGGTATTTCCTAAAGGTAACGTCCGTTTGAAAATAAAACACACCGTCTATCAGAACAACGCTCATCATTCGTGAGGACACGATATTATTTTCGGAGGTCGAAAGCACCATTTTTCTCCCTTTGCCGAAATCGGTGAGAAATGCTTCAAGTTTATCGAAAAAAGTATCCATTTTTGCCTCCAAGCTTGGTTTTTGAAGTGTGATCGTTTTCCGAATGTGAAAAGTGAAAAGTTGAAAGTGGAATTTTTGTGAGTTTGAAGTGTGGAGAGTGGAGTGTGGAGTAATGTCGCATTTAGAAATTCTGCTTGTTATTCCTCTTTCTTTAAATTTCAATTTGTAAATCAGTTTATCTGATCGATAAACCAAATGGGAATTTGTATCAAAGTGGAATTAGGAAAGTGGAAAGTGGAATTTATGGTGTCGGCTTGCGCCGACTATTATTTATACTTGCTTCCGCAGGAAGCACATAATTCCACTTTCAACTTTTCGCATTCCACATTCAAAAGACAACTTCCGATTTATAGCGCAGTTCACCCACTCAATTTATTCCATTATAACCCAAAGAAAAAATTAAGTCAAGCAAATAAAAATCCACCAGCGAAGCAGGCACCTTAACTCCACACTCCACACTTCACACTAATAAAAGAACCACAACGAAAAACACCGCCCAAAATGGACGGTGTTTTCCGGAATTAAGGAAGTTTATGAAAAAGAAAAAATGAAAGGTTGTCTAAATTATAGAAAATAATCATTGATATTGTTTATAAGTTATTGCCGTTTGATTTATTTTCTGTATTTATTATAACATTGGTAACAACAAAAGTCAAGCTTTTGGAAAATATTTATATGATTGCACCAATAAATTTGAACTTTTTGTGCATATTGTACAAATGGCGCTTAGCTTCCATAATTCATGCCGATTTCAATGGCTTTAAGGTTGTTTTCGATCAATGCAGCTTTATGCGGAGGAACGATCTTTTCAAAAACAGTACGTATCTTGTCGGGAGATGTGAAGCCTGATTCTGCAATGAATTTTCCTGCAAGAATGATGTTTGCGCCGCCTTTGAGGTTCGGGTCTGTATCGGTGAGAGCGGTCGCAGGAATTTTGCAGACCTTGATGTCGGTACGCTTGATCTCTGCGTCAACCATTGAGCTGTCAACAATGACCAATCCGCCCGGCTGAACCTTGTCGATGAATTTTTCAAGCGAGGGGGTGTTCATAGCGATAAGTACGTTCGGATTTACAACGAGCGGAGAACCGATAGGTTCATCGGAAACGCATACCGAGCAGTTACAGGTTCCGCCTCTCATTTCAGGACCGTAAGAAGGCAGCCACGACACCTCTTTGTCCTCATACAGACCGAGGTTGACAAGCAGCTTTCCTGCGAAAAGTATGCCTTGACCGCCGAAACCGGCAATAAGAATATCATAGTTCATATCAGTCTGCCTCCTCTGCTGTTACGTCTTTGTATGCACCAAGAGGATAAAACGGAATCATTACTTCGTCTATCTTCTTCAAAGCTTCGGTCGGCGAAACGCCCCAGTTTGTCGGGCAGGAAGAAAGAACCTCGATTATCGAAAATCCGCGCTTTGCTTTTTGGTTCTCGAATGCTTTGCGGATAGCCTTTTTAGCTTCTCTTATATGCGGAACGGTGTTTACGGCTACTCTCTGCGCCAGCGCAACTCCGTCAAGAACGGAAAGCATTTCCACCATTTTTATCGGATTTCCTGCAACGGAAACATCACGTCCGTATGGAGTTGTCTGCGTGACCTGACCGGGGAGAGAGGTCGGAGCCATCTGACCGCCCGTCATGCCGTATATAGCGTTGTTTACGAAGATAACAACAATGTTTTCACCTCTTGTTGCTGCGTGAACAGTTTCGGCAGTTCCTATCGCAGCGCAGTCGCCGTCACCCTGATATGTGAAAACGAATTTGTTGGGCAGAGCACGTTTTACGCCCGTTGCAGTTGCAGGCGCTCTGCCGTGTGCAGCTTCTATCATATCGCAGTTAAAATAGTCATAAGCCATTACCGCACATCCTACGGGAGCAATTCCTATCGTATCGCCCTCAATGCCCATTTCGTCGATCACCTCTGCGATAAGGCGGTGAATGATGCCGTGCGTACAGCCGGGGCAGTAATGCGTAGGCACATCGGCAAGGCTTTTCGGTCTATCAAAAATTACAGCCATTGTAATTGTCCTTTCTTATTCATGTAAATCTGCAAGCTTTTTGATCTCTCCGAGAACTTCATCGGGCGAGGGGATAACTCCGCCGGTTCTGCCGAAGAAATGTACAGGCTTTGAGCAGTTTATCGCAAGCTTTACATCCTCGATCATCTGTCCCATTGACATTTCAACGTCAAGCAGAACCTTTGCGTTTCTGCAAGCGGTGTTGATCTCGTTCACAGGGAAAGGCCAGAGCGTTATCGGACGGAAAAGTCCTGCTTTTATGCCCATTGCACGGGCGCGGTTCACAGCCGACTTTGCAACACGAGCAGATGCGCCGTATGCAGTTACTACAATGTCAGCGTCATCGCAAAGATAGCTTTCAGCTTCGGTGTGATTTGCCTTTATTATCTCATAGCGTTCATAGCGGTTTCTTATGGAGTTCTCCAACTCTTCGGGAACAAGATAGAGCGAGTTGATGATGTTGTGCTTGCGCTTGTTTCCATGACCGTTTGCAGCCCAAGGCTTGGGGGCAAATTCAGTCTTGCGCTCGGGGAATGTAACGGGTTCCATCATCTGACCGAGCAGACCGTCTGCAAGTATCATTGCAGGCATACGGAACTCATCTGCCATATCGAATGCAAGTGTTACCTTGTCGACCATTTCCTGAACGGAACAGGGCGCATAAACGAGCAGCTGATAGTCGCCGTGACCAAGTGCTTTAGTAGCCTGCCAGTAGTCCGACTGAGAAGGCTGTATTCCGCCGAGTCCCGGACCGCCGCGCTGAACGTTGATGATAACGCAGGGGAGATCCGAGCCTGCAATATAGGAAACGCCCTCGGATTTAAGTGAAATTCCGGGAGATGACGATGAAGTCATTGCACGGACGCCTGCCGAAGCTGCACCGAGAACCATATTTATAGCGGCAATTTCCGATTCAGCCTGAATAAAAACGCCGTCATTTTTCGGCATATATTTTGCAAGATAAGCAGCGACCTCTGTCTGCGGCGTTATTGGATATCCGAAAAAGCATTTGCAGCCTGCACGGATAGCAGCCTCGGCAAGAGCCTCGTTGCCCTTCATAAGATTTCTTTCCACTCCGCTCACTCCTTTTCAACCTTTATCGCACAATCGGGACACATCATTGCGCACATTGCGCAGCCTACACAAGCCGAATCATCGGTGCAGTATGATGTGAAATAACCTTTTTTGTTGCGCGATTTTTTGTCAAGCTCAACAATTTTTTTAGGGCAGGCGCTAACACATAGTCCGCAGCCCTTGCAGCGTTCTTTGTCAACGGTGATTTTTGCCATAGAAATTTCTCCTTAGTTTTCCCATATTTTTTTTACATATATTTCAGCTTCAAAGCGGTTTTTTACAGCCGCATCTCCGCCGGTGTCGATCGTGTATTTGAGCGGAAGTCCTGCAAGTGAGCAGAACTCATCGGCATAATCCGAGCTTTTTTCGATGACTTCCGATGTCGTTTCTTCGCCGAGATTTGAGTTGTTTACGACCGATGATATCGTCAATCCCGAAGCGTCTTCTATTTCATGCATAAATTCCAATGCTTCTTCCGCTGTTCCTGTGAGATAGCGGTACATATTTATGACGTATACTCCCTCAATATCATCAGCGTAAGTCGAAAGGAACTGTTTGTATCGTGCAAGCGCCGAAGCTCCCGAATCATCTCCGCCGACATCGATGATAACTTTTCCGTCTGTGCTCAGAAATTCCTCAATATTAAAGGATAGAGCAGGGATATCAAGGTTGGTATTGGCGTACATCGGTGCGGCAAGGCTTATGCCCTTTTCAGCAAAAAGCTTTCCAAAATCTGCGCTTCGGAAGTATGGATTTACAATATCGAGATCTACAACGGTGACTTTTTCGCCGTTTTGGGCGGCCTTAATCGCAAGATTTGCGGCAAAATTTGTCTTTCCGCTGCCGTAGTGACCGGTTATTATCGTATATTTTTTCAGGTTTAAACTCATATTGTGGTTTCTCCAAGTATTACATCTGGTTTTCAAAACTATTATACATCGTTATTTCACTCTTGTCAATAGGTTTTAGGAACAATTTTTCGCGATTTTTATAAAACCTATTGTAATTTGTAAAAATATATTGTATAATATTAAAGGAACATATATATTTTCAAGATTTTTGAAAGGGGGATATTTATGATGAACGAAAATAATTCATCCGAACTTGGGATTCAGTTCTGGAACAAGCAGGAACGCTCCTGCCGTCTGCCGAGGTGGAACGAGCTGCCCGAGATAGGGCTTTATATGGATCAGGTATTGTCTTTGATGAGCAAGTATATCCGCATTTTCTCACACGGCGGCGAAGCGAATCTTACTCCGTCAATGATAAACAACTATGTCAAGCTTGGAATAATTCCCCCACCGGTAAAAAAGAAATATTCGAAAGTTCATATTTCACATCTGCTTATAATATGTGCGATGAAGACGGTGCTTCCGATTCAAGTCATCGGAGCAATGATAGATCATTTGCTGAAAACACGCACCGAGGAAGAACTGCTCGATTTTTTCAGCGAACAGTATGAACAGACATTTCATCAGCTTGTTGATATTCTGCACAGATCTATCGACAGTATGACGGACGATGACAGCAGCGTAGGAAAAATGCTCACAATGACAGCTATTCAGGCGGCTGCGGTTTCAAGCGGAAGCAAGATACTTGCCGAAAATGCTCTCGGCGAAATGCAGCATCTTAACATTCTTAAATCACAGCAGAATAACTGATATTATTACCAAAACTATTGAAAATAGGCAAAAAATAGTGTATAATTATATTATACTACTTTTTAAGGAGATTATTATTTATGAGCAATGCTTTTAAAGCTGCGGATATACTTCTTCCGCATGATATTGAAATGGAAAAATGGTCGGTCGTTGCCTGCGATCAGTACACTTCCGAGCCTGAATATTGGGAAAAGACCGAGCAGATCGTAGGAAACGCTCCGTCCACACTTCGTCTTATCCTGCCCGAGGTTTACCTTGAAAGCGACGGCGTTGACAGCCGCATTGCCGATATACATAAAAACATGGATAAATACATTTCTGACGGTATTTTTGATGAATACAAGAATGCAATGATATACGTTGAACGTTCGACTGCTGACGGAGTAAGAGCAGGTATAGTCGGTGCGATCGATCTTGAAGAATATGACTACCGCAAGGGCAGCAAGTCCTCCGTCCGTGCAACTGAGGCCACCGTTGTTGAGCGTATTCCGCCGAGAATCAAGGTCAGAAACGGCGCTCCGCTTGAACTTCCGCATATTATGATCCTTATTGACGATGCAAAGCGCACAGTAATTGAGAAGCTTTCCGCAAAGAAAGATCAGCTTAAAAAAGTATATGATTTTGAGCTTATGCAGGGCGGAGGTCATATTTCAGGCTATCTTCTCGGAGAGGACGATATCGCCGCTGTAACGGCTGCGCTTGACGCACTCGGAAATGCAGATGAATTCAACGCAAAGTATGGTCTTGAAAACGAGCCTGTTATGCTTTATGCAATGGGTGACGGTAACCATTCTCTTGCGACTGCAAAGGAATATTATGAGCAGTTAAAGCGTGAAAATCCGGGCAAGGATATGTCCGCACATCCTGCACGCTATGCTCTTGCCGAGATAGTAAATCTTCACAGCGATGCACTTCGTTTTGAAGCTATCCACCGCATCGTTACCGGTGTTGACGTAAACAAGCTTCTTGCAGAGTTAAAGTCGGCGCTTGGTGCTTCGGAAAACGGCAGCGGTCAGTCGTTTGTTGTTGTAAACGGCGTTTCCGATGAAACGCTTTATATCGGCAAGCCGACTTCAAACCTTACGGTCGGCAGCCTTCAGCAGTTCCTTGACGCTTATGTTAAAGCAAACGGTGGCAAGATAGACTATATTCACGGCGAGGACGTTATCCGCAGACTTGCTGCGGCAGATGATTCGGTCGGTTTCCTGCTTCCCGATATGGGCAAGGAAGAATTGTTCCCGACTGTTATCAAGGATGGCGCACTACCCAGAAAGACCTTCTCTATGGGTCATGCGCAGGACAAGCGTTTCTACACAGAGGCGAGAAAGATCAATGCGTAATTCGTAATGCGTAATGCGTAATTATTTGCGTACTGTAAATTTATAAAACCGTAGGGGCGGATTTTATATACGCCTTATATCAATGAACAAAACATTTGAAACAAAAAAAACCTGTTTTCATTGGAAAAATCCTTTAAAAACAGGTTTTTGCGTTATTGTCTAAATCGGGCGTATATAGAATCCGCCCCTACGATTTCAAAACAAATTCACGAAACGAAATAATTCCGAATTCCGCATTCCGAATTCTTAATTTAACAATTACGCATTCCGCATTACGAATTACGCATTAATTTAGGCTTGTTTTTCGGCAAGGTCTTTTTCTGCTTTGACCTGCTGGAGATATTCGGCGTTAAGTGTTTCGCCTGAGCCGAACTGTTTTTCGTATGATGCATAGCAAAGGCTGGACGCAAGCTGCAGACGAAGATGCGGCGGTGCAAGCATTACGTTTTCCGCTTCGGTAAAGTTGTTGTTTTTATACAACTCCTCGGCTGCGTCACCGACAAGAACGATGTCGCCGTGATAACCCTTGATGCGTGAAACAATATCACTTTCGGGGAGTATCGTATCATCGAAAATGCGTGTGATAACGTCTTTATATGAGGTGAAAAATGCTGTGTACATAAGGTCTGCACGAGCTTTCATAACCGTGCATATAACGCCTCTGTATCCGCGCATATTATACGCAAGCGATTCGAGAGTTGAAACTCCCACGCATTTTTTATTGAGTGCAAAGCTCATTGCTTTAACTGCCGAAACGCCTATTCTGAGTCCCGTATAAGATCCGGGGCCGTTTGAAACTGCCATTGCATCAACCTCGTTAAGTCCGATACCTGCATTTCGCAAAACTTCGGTGCATATAGGCATAATGACCTGCGAATGGGTAAGGCGTGTTAAAACAGAAGTCTGTGCAAGAACAGCCTGCTCGCTGCATACGGCAACAGAAGCAGTTTTTCCTGATGTATCAATTCCAAGTATGATCAAAACGCTCATCCCCTTTGACTTCGATTCGGCGTTCTTCATCGCCGGTATTTTCGATTGTAACGGTAATAATGTTCTTTGGCAGGCAGTCGGTAATATTCTCCGACCACTCTATCGCAATTACACAGTCGTCTGAAAGATAGTCGTAAAATCCTGTCGTTTCAAGTGCTTCCTCGTTCATGATACGATACATATCGAAATGATAGAGCGTGAGCGCCTTTCCTCGATATTCATTGACGAGGGCAAATGTAGGGGAGGAAACTTCATCGGGAAGTCCCATTCCTATCGCAAGGCCACGGGTAAAGGTCGTTTTTCCTGCACCGAGGCCGCCTTTGTATGCAATAATGTCGCCGCCTTTAAGCATTGCTCCGATTTTTTTTGCAAAGTCGATAGTTTCCTTTGCTGAAGCGGTTGTAACTGTGATCATTGAAAATATGCTCCAAAATTAAGTAATGACGTTAACGATATGGAAGCTTTCGCAGAAGAAGCTTATGTTGTCATCTTCAAGCGAACGTATCCTGTAGCGTTTGTCCCGTGAATAGCCGAGCGACTGCGTGTTTACAATGTCGAAAGCGTTGAGTGGCGTTGTTACGCCCTTGCAGCCTATCTGGAACTCGCTAACGTTTAAAAAGTCTATCTCCGCCTTGAATTTGACGGGGTCTTCGGAGTAGAACGTCATAAACACGCTCGGTACAAGCTCGCCGTCCGTTCCGAGCGTTTCGGAATACTTGAACTCGCCGAAAGCGTCGAAGTTATACCAGTAAAAATCGCTGCAGATATCGGTTATCTGCTCAATGCCGTATATCTCACGGAAGCCTTTGCGCAGCTTGCACGGATCCTCGGGGAAAACCATACATTTTCTCATACCGAGATTATAATCTTCAAAGCCCTGCTTTTTATACCAATGGCGCAAGCTGTCCTCGCAGAAAAGCTGGACGTTCATCTGATAATTTCCCGACTGGCAGTGATAAACAAGACGTTTTACGATCTCTTCACCGATACCGCGGCGGCGGTAATCGGGACGGACGCAGATCCCGCTCATTACAGCGGCTGTCAGACCATCCGATGCGACTCTGCCGAGTCCGACAAGGGTATATCCGTCATAAGCGTAAACAGAATAGAAGCTGTTTTTTGTCGCTTTTTCGATTTCTTCGTCCGTATAGCCGGGGAGATTATACCAATTCAATTTTTTATATAGGTCGATCTGGTCTTCATATTTTCTTGTTTCGGAAAAATAATCTATTTCCATAAAAAACTCTCCCGTTTGCTTAAAAAACAGAATAAATTTCTGAAGAGAACCCTTTCAAACAGTATAAAGAATGATCGTTACAAAAAATTATCTGATTTTTGTAACATTTGCACAGGTTTATGGGTATCAATTCAAATTCATTAGTTATATTATAACAGCTTTGTACCTGTGTTGTCAATATGTAATTCGTGAACTTTCCAATTTTTAAGTCCTAATTTTTCAAGAGCAAATTTCATCTTGCCGCAGAAGAACTCGTTATCGGCGTCAACGATAGCCATAAGCGATGGACCTGCGCCGCTGAGGTATGCTGCGTAAGCGCCAAGGCTGTATGCAGTTTCAAAAACATCGTTTCCGTGAGGGATAAGTTCCATACGGTAGGGCTGGTGAAGTTTGTCGTTGACTGCTGTGCGCAGGTTCTGATATTTTCCTGTTAAAAGCGAAGCAGAGAAGAGTGCTGCACGGGAGAGGTTGAAAACAGCGTCCTTGTGGCTTATCTCTGTTGGCAGGCAGGCACGTGCTTTTTCGGTTTTAAGTTCAAAATCCGGGATAACGACAACGAATTTTAGCGTTGTGAAAACTTCCTGCTTGACCCAATGTACTTCTCTTCCGTCAAAAACTGCGGTAACGATACCGCCGAGAAGTGCAGGTGCGGTATTATCGGGGTGACCTTCTATCTGCGCAGAGAGGTTTACAAGGTCGTCCAGTCCGAGCGGATTCCCCATTAGCGTGTTTGCACCGAACAAGCCTGCAATTATACAAGCCGAAGAGCTTCCGAGTCCTCTTGCCATAGGAATATTGTTTATCTGTTCGATAGAAAGGCCTTTGAACGGCTTTCCGCATATCTCAAAGAGTGTTTTTGCAGATTCATAGACAAGGTTATGCTCGTCCTCCGGGATAGGCGTTCCGTCAAGACTTTTTATGAAAATTCCGTCTGCTTCTTCCATGTTGACATAATTATAGTATGTAAGGGCAAGTCCGAGTGCGTCGAAGCCTGCACCGAGGTTTGCACTTGTTGCGGGAACTTGAATTTTTATCATTTTCATCAATTCCTTTTTTCAAATATTTTTAAACTAAACACCATCTAAAATATGAAAAAAATCGAGCCGACAATCTCGAATATATAGGATTTCTGCGCAGATTTTTTCTTGTATTATATTGGTGTTTAGTATTAGACATAAAACGGGCGGATATGGAATCCGCCCCTACGCATTATTTATAGTGTTTTTTCAGCTTTCAAGATTAAGAACCCTGATAGTTCCGAGAACCTTTCCGCCAAGCTTTGTGAGCTTTTCGTCAAAGTCTTTTTCCTTTATCTCGGGTGTGATGAATGCGATCTCGTCAGCAGGGCAGCCTTCTCTTGTTATGAACTCAACGTCACCGAAGATCTCCTTTGCCTTATCGGCAGAAACGCTTTCTGCACGAACATAGAACGGAAGAACGTCTTCCTTGTAATCAGCTATGAAGCTGTTGTCGGCGCTGTCTTCCCAAACCTGTGAAATAGAAGTGCCGTTCATCTTTGCAGCGTCGATAAGGTCTGCAACGATTGCGCTTGCTGTCGGGAATTTTCCTGCGCCTCTGCCATAGAACATTACCTGATCGACAGCGTCACCGTAAACCATGATTCCGTTGAAAACATCGTTAACGCTTGAAAGCTGGTTTGCACCGCATACAAATGCAGGACGAACGATAGGAAGAATTTTTCCGTCAGCAGTTTTCTTAACAGAGCCGATAAGCTTTACAGCGCCGCCCCAGTTCTCAGCATATTTTGCGTCCTCGGCTGTGATGTTTGAGATACCCTCGCAATGTACCCAGTCGGGATAAACGTGCTTGCCGAAAACAAGTGAAGAAAGGATACAGATCTTACGGCAAGCGTCATGACCTTCAACATCAGCTGTCGGGTCTTTTTCGGCATATCCGAGCTTCTGCGCTGTGGAAAGAGCCTCGTCAAAAGGCATATTTTCATTTATCATCTTTGTGAGGA
>JBJEQL010000128.1:0-3813 GCA_051881735.1 Oscillospiraceae bacterium | reverse complement strand
TATGAAGATCAGGTTAGATAAGCTTAATTAAAACGCAAAGAAGCTTCTGCAAGGACATTATGAAAAATAATGTCCTGCGGAGGCTTTTTTATCTTATAGGAGAAATATATGCTTAACGAAAAGCTCATATTGAAAATGGCGGAATTCAACGGTGGCGACCCAAAGAGAATACAGCATTTCACAAAGGTTTATGAATATGCTCACCTTATAGGAACGTTTGAAAGAATTGACGAGGAAAAGCAGAAAATACTTGATGTTGCGGCGATACTGCACGATATAGGCATTCGTCCGAGCGAGGATAAGTATGGACGGTGTGACGGAAAGCTTCAGGAACAGGAAGGATCTGAATATGCAAGAAAAATTCTGAAAGATTTTTCCGAAGTAACGCAAGAAGAAACAGACAGGATCTGCTGGCTGATAGGACATCATCATACATATACCGGAGTGGACGGCATAGACCACCGCATTTTGCTGGAGGCGGACTTCCTTGTAAATGCTTACGAAGACGAATTGAGTTCGGAAAGTATATGTACCTTTAAGAAAAAGGTTTTCCGGACGAAAACCGGAACAGAGCTGCTTGAAACGATGTATGGTCTGAAAAATTTTGAGATAAACGGCGGTTGATAAATTTGACCGCTGTTATGTTTCAATTATTTTGGTGAAATAAATGTGAAAATACTTGTAAAATATTGTCCTTTGTGATAAAATATATATTATGCGAAAAAATCTGAAAGGATGATATATATGACAAAAATACCTATCGTGCCGATCACGCTGCTTACAGGCTACCTCGGTGCAGGAAAAACTACACTTATCAATCACGTTCTGAATAATCAGGAGGGCTATAAAACCGCTGTTATTGTCAACGATATCGGAGAGGTCAACATCGATGCAGAGCTTATTCAGAAGGGCGGCGCAGTTACACAGAAAGACGATAACCTTGTTCCGCTTTCCAACGGATGTATCTGCTGTACGCTCAAGGTTGACCTTATGAACCAGATAACCGACCTTATCGAAACAGGCAAGTTTGACTATATCCTTATCGAAGCAAGCGGAATATGCGAACCGCTGCCTATTGCACAGTCTATCTCTGTTCTTGAAGGCAAGGTTGACAAGCGTTACCCGGCTATCTGCCGCCTTGACAATATCGTAACTGTCGTTGATGCGCTCAGAATGGCAAGCGAATTCGGCTGCGGCGATGACCTGCTTGTTGACGATATAGACGAAGAGGATATCGCAAATCTTCTCATTCAGCAGATAGAATTCTGCACGACCATTATCCTTAATAAGGTAGATAAGGTTACTCCCGACCAGCTCGGCAGAGTAAAGGCAATGATTAAAACTCTCCAGCCTAAGGCAAGAATCATCGAAGCAAGCTACGGAAAGGTTGCAGTTTCCGATATTCTTGATACAAAATCATACGATTTCGAGGAAGCAGTAACTTCCGCAGGCTGGGCGAAGGCTTATGAAGAGGGCGTTGATGAGGACGAGCATGAGCATCATCATCACGACCATGATCACGATGAACACGATCATGACGAACATGAGCATCATCACCACGATCACGATCATGATGAACACGAACATCACCATGACCACGACCATGATGAGCATGAACATCATGAGCATAAATATGACGAGTTTGGCAACTGCAGCTGCGGACATCATCACGATCACAACCACGAAGAGGGCGAAGCTGAAGAATACGGCATCGGCACTTTCGTTTACCGCCGCCGCAGACCGTTCAATCAGGATAAGCTCGGCGCATTTATTGAGAACTGGCCGAAGTCTGTCATCCGCTGCAAGGGTATGCTTTGGTTCTCCGATGACCGTGACAATGCTTATGTTTTTGAGCAGGCCGGCGTTCAGATAAACGCTACCGAATCGGGAAAGTGGTTCGCATCTGCTCCCGAAAAGGAGAGAAAGCGTCTTTTGAAGCAGTATCCCGAGATCGCCGAGGACTGGGACGAAGTTTACGGCGACCGTGAGATAAAGCTCGTTTTTATCGGTCAGAAAATGGACAAGCACGGCATTATTGAAGCTCTTGACGCTTGTCTTGACGATTGATTTGTGTGAAATTTGCGATTAACCCTTGACAACACCGAAAAAATATGATATATTAAAGTTCGTTAATAGTTAAACCGATGATTAAGAGTAGTAATCGGCATCAATTCGCTTTCAGAGAGCCGCAGGCGGTGGAATTGCGGTGCGTATATCCCGATGAATGGACTTATGAGGGTCGACCGAACGAGTGATTTAGTAGGAAGAACGTCCGGCATACGTTATAATGCTGTTGAGTGCGTCCGTTTTTCGGGCGAATTTGGGTGGTACCGCAGGATCATAGTCTTGCCCCTTGATTTTGGGGCAGGACTTTTTTTATTTAGTTTTAAATCGGGAATACCGATTTATTATATATTTTAAGGAGAGATAATTATGAAAATGAAAAGGGTACTGGCTGCAGTTATGGCAGCCGCAATGACATTCGCATTTGCAGGATGTTCTTCATCCACAACAAACACAGACGCAGCTTCAAATGAAACAGCAGAAAAGGATAGCTACACTATCGGCGTTATCCAGTTCGGAAGCCATCCGTCACTCGACAACTGCTATCAGGGTATCGAAAATGGACTTAAGGCAAGCGCTATCGCTGACAAGATCACTATCGATCGTCAGGACGGCAACTTCGACAGCGCTACCTGCGACTCTATCGCAAAGAACATGGCGTCAAAGAATTATGACCTTATCTTTGCTATCGCAACTCCTGCCGCAGTTTCCGCTTATTCCGCAACACAGAATTCACAGACTCCTGTTATCTTCACAGCGGTTTCCGACCCTGTTGCAGCAGGTCTTGTGGAAAGCCTTGACGCAGGTTCAAAGAACTGCATAGGTACTTCCGACGTTCTTGACCTTGACGCACAGGTTGCTCTTATCAAAGCTCTTCAGCCTGATGTTAAGACTATCGGCGTTCTTTACACAACTTCCGAAGCAAACTCCGTATCACAGCTTGCAACGCTTGAAGCTGTTGCAGAAACACAGGGAATCACCATTGAATCTCAGGGTGTTCAGGGAGCTGCTGATATTCCGCAGGCTGCAGCAACACTTGCTTCAAAGGTTGACTGCATAAACAACTTTACCGATAACAACGTTGTAAGCAACCTTTCCGTTCTTCTTGAAAAGGCAAACGCTGCAAATGTTCCTGTTTACGGTTCTGAAATTGAGCAGGTAAACAACGGCTGCATCGCTTCTATCAGCATTGACTATGTTGCACTCGGTGAAAAGACTGCTCAGATGGCTCTTGATGTACTTAACGGAACAGACCCACAGACAATGGCGGTTGGTACTATTTCCGAGGGTACACCGGTTGTAAACACCGATGTTCTTGCTCAGTTTGGAATTGAGCTTCCCGAAGCTTATGCAAACGCTGAAAAGGTAACAACCGGCGCTTCCGCAGAATAATATATTTAAGGCAACACCGCACAATTAGCGGCTTACGCCTTTGTCGCACATCTGCTTGCAGATTTTCCGTCATATTGCACCAAACCTCCTTGAAATACGACAGTATTCTTGCGTCGGTTTGATACAATCTGACGGAAAATCTGACAGCGCATCTGCACGACAATAATTGTGCGGTATTGCCTTAAAACTGTGAAGCATTTTTGCTTCGCAGTTTAAAGCACCGGAAAACAGAAATTCCGGCGCTTTAAGCTGCGAAACTCAGCACTTAAAACGGAGGAAATATATGAGCGTTATCCTAAATATTCTTATAGTAACTCTTGAAGAGGGTCTGATGTATGCACTTATGGCTCTCGGAGT
>JBJEQL010000127.1:0-3828 GCA_051881735.1 Oscillospiraceae bacterium | reverse complement strand
AGCTCGGTATTGACGCAGCTTCCGTATTTTTCATAGCAGGCTCTGTGATAAGGCGTACCGCATTCGGGGCAGACTACTATATCATCGTCCTCTTTGAACTGCTCGCTGCAGACTATGCACCTGTTTCCTGTATAATCAGCCATTTTATAATGTAACTCCCTTAAAGTTTCAGTTTGTTAAATATAGTATAACACAACCGTATTGAAATAACAAGCAGGGCGGAAATAGTTTCATCTGTTTTTCACAATATTGTATATTATTTATGTTGAAAATTAACATAGTCCGTGTTATAATTATATTGTAATTTTATATTCACACCCCGAAAACTTGAAAGGATATGACAAAAATGACTAATGACAAAATTACTGTTTTCCGTGAAAAGTTTACCAAAGCTGTAAAAGCAGCGTTTGCAGTTGCACCGTTTTTAATGATAGCAATATGTGCCGTGCTTTATTTTACAACATTCCGCAATGTCACCGCAGAGCAGCTTCTGCAGTTCACACCGTCTAATATATGGCTTGCAGCGGTAGTAATAGTGGCAATGTTCTCGCTGAAATCGCTGACTTTCTTCTTCCCGATGATAGTTATTGTAACAGCCTGCGGAATGACTGCACCGAATATATGGGCGGCTCTCGCAATAAATACTGTCGGCATTTTCTGCATGATGAACATACCCTATCTTATCGGAAAATTCGCACAGAGAGAGTATGTCGAAAAAATCGTTATGAAGCATAAAAAGATGAGAGATATCATTGATATGAATATGTCAAACAGTATATTCTTCTCCTTTTTTCTACGCATAATAAACTGCCTGCCGTATGATGTTGTAAGCATGTTTTTAGGTTCTGTCGGAATGAAATGGAAAGACTACATCATCGGCTCAATGCTCGGAACTCTGCCCGGAATGGTCTGCTGCACGATAATGGGGAACTATATTGAAGATCCGCTCTCTCCAAAATTCATCGTTCCGGCAGCAATAGATGTTGCGATCTCGGTCTGCTGCGGAGTTTCATATCTTATCTACGCAAGAAAACTCAGGAAGGAAAAATCTTCACATGATTAAACTTATCGCATCCGATATGGACGGAACACTTCTCAACGATAAAAAGGAATTTCCGCATGATTTTGACGAAGTTCTGGACAAGCTCCATGCAAAGGGCATACACTTTGTTGTCGCAAGCGGACGTTCCTTTTCCACGCTTAAACTGAATTTTGCAGGAAAGCTTGACAAGCTTGATTTTATCTGCGACAACGGCGCTTACGTCGTTGCAGGTGGTGAACTTGTGAGCATGAGCATTCTCGATAAAGGCTGTGTAAAAAGACTTGTTGAAATATGCCGCAGCATGGAAAGAGTAACTCCTGTGCTTTGCGGCGTTCACGGAACATATTTTGAACGTAAAGACGAAGAATTCTACAATGAAGTTACACGTTTTTATCTTCATTACACCTGCGTTGATGATATCACCGAAGTTGATGATGATATCTTCAAGATAGCAGTCTGCGATTACAATGGAGCAGAAAAAAACGTCTACCCGATAGTTTCCCGTGAATTTGCAGATGATTTCACCGTTGCCGTAACAGGCCCGAAGTGGATAGATATTATGAACAAGGGCATCAACAAGGGCGCTGCACTTAAAGATATCCGTGAAAAGCTCGGCATAAGCCGTGAGGAAACAATGGCATTCGGGGATTATTTCAACGATGCGGAGCTTATCATGGACGCAGGCTATGGCTTTGTAATGAAAAACGCTCACCCCGATATGCGCAGATTCGGAAAATACACCGCCGAAAGCAACAATGACGAGGGCGTTACAAAAGCCATAAAGGATTATGTCCTCAGCGATAAAGGCATACGCCCTGACGGAGAATCAATATGAACGAACGTCTTCCGTATCTGCGTGAAAAAACAGCGCTTCTGACAACCTCCCCCGGCGTTTACCGCATGAGGGACAAAACAGGACATATCATCTACATCGGCAAGGCAAAAAACCTGCGAAACCGTGTTACAAGCTATTTCTGCAAATCGCCCGACCACACTCCGAAGGTCGCAAAAATGGTTTCCAATGTTTACGACTATGATTTCATCGTCACCGACTCGGAATATGAAGCACTCGTTCTCGAATGTTCACTTATAAAGCAGCATAAACCGAAGTATAATATCCTTTTGAAAGACGATAAGGGTTACAGCTATATCAAAATATCGGACGAAGCCTTTCCCAGAATAACCTCCGAAATGCAGAAAGTCGGAGAGGGAAAGTTTATCGGGCCGTATACAAGCACTTTCGTTGCAAGCCAGACGGCAAAAGAGGTCAACAAGGTCTTCATGCTCCCGACCTGCAAGAAGGTCTTTCCGCGTGATTTCGGCAAGAGCCGTCCCTGCCTGAATTTCCACATTAAGCAATGTATGGGCGTATGTACGGGTAAAATACCTTGCAGCGAATATAACGCTGTAATTGCTCAGGCAGAGGAATACATCGCAAGCGGCTCCGAAGCTTCGGTGGAAAGTCTTACCCGGAAGATGAACGAAGCTGCGGAAAATCTTGAGTTTGAACGAGCAGCGGCTTTGCGTGACCGCATAAATGCGATAAAAAAAGCTGCTGACAACCAGAAGATTATCAATGAGGATATGCGTGATACCGATATAATTGCTGCGGCGCAGAACGGCAGTCACGCCTGCGTTGCGATCCTCCAGTACCGAGGCGGACGGCTCACCGACAGAAGTGAACTCCCTGTGGGCGAAATCGACGATACTGCGGCAATGATACAAGAATTCATCACCGTTTTCTACTCTGACCCGAAAACAATTCCCCGTGAGATAATCACCGAGGAAGAAATCCCCGATTGTGAGATAATCACAAAGCTGCTGCGTGAAAAATGCGGTCATGCGGTGGATATCTTTTCACGCACCCGAGGAAAAGGTCTGCAGCTTATTAACATGGCAAAAGAAAATGCCAGCGAATCGCTTGCTATAAAAGTCGGACGAACAGGCACAGAGATAGTTGCGCTTGAACAGCTTGCAAAGCTGCTCGGACTTGAAAATCCGCCGATGTATATTGAATCTTATGATATTTCCAACCTCGCAAGCTCATCTATGGTCGCAGGAATGGTCGTTTTCGAGAACGGACGTCCGAACAAGAAAGCATACAAGAAATTCTCGATAAAGGAAACCGAGATACAGAACGACTACGCTTCAATGCGTGAGGTTTTGCAGCGCCGTTTCAGGCACTACAAGGATGAAAACGAAACAGACGAAGGCTTCTGCCGTCTGCCCGATCTAATACTTCTCGACGGCGGCAAGGGACAGGTCAATGCTGTTGAACCGATACTCCGTGAAATGGGAATCAACGTTCCGCTTTTTGGCATGGTCAAGGACAACAAGCACCGCACAAGAGCTATCGCAACAGGCGGCGGAGAGATCGCCATAAGCGAAAACAAAGCTGCTTTCATGCTTCTGACAAGAATTCAGGACGAAGTTCACCGCTATTCGATAACCTATCAGCGAAAAAAGCATGGCAAGCAGTCGTTCAGCCTTGAAATCACCAAGATAAAAGGCATCGGGGACAAAAAGGCAGCGAAGCTTCTTTCTGCTTTCAAGACAAAAGAAGAACTGAAAAAAGCAACAGCAGAAGATATTGCCAAAGCCGCAGGAATAAATATGCAGCTTGCCGAAGAAGTACGGCAATTTATTGAGAATGAATACCGATAATAATTTACAGTAATCATAAATCCCCCGATGGATATACTATTTTTACAGTAATCCAAAGGGGGATTTTTTATGTCAAAGCAAGGAATGAACCGAATAGACCGCACCCATGTCAAGCCTAAGAA
>JBJEQL010000126.1:0-16645 GCA_051881735.1 Oscillospiraceae bacterium | reverse complement strand
CTTGGTCGTTCCCTCGCACTTTTTTATCTTGTCCACAGCCATCTGCAGATATGAAAGTGACGGGGTTTTGATAGTTTCACGGAGAACAATGCCGTTTCCGAGCGCTCTGTCCAGATTTGCCAGTATCGAATCGGGAACTGCGGCGTCAAAAATATATCTGTTCAAAAAATCGTCCGAATCGGTGTAAACATCAGGAACGGAGATCTGTTCAAGATATTTTTTATAATAATACTGATCGACATCGATCATAACGTCATAATATTTAAAGAATGAATTGAGAGTTGTAAAAACTCTTTCTGTATATCGTCCCAGCCAGTAAAGATTGGAACTCTTGCTTAATGCGACAGTACCCATGTGTCTTTAAAGCCTCCTCCTTGTGATGAGTTTACAACAAACGAATCGGGATTTCTCGAAAAACGTGTAAGTCCGCTTGCCCAAACTCTGGTCTTTTCTCCCGAAAGCACGAACGCTCTGAGGTCCGCCTTTCTCATTACGGTTTTATCTCCGTCAACAACGGGAAGATCAATAAAATCGATGACCTCCTGAGCAATAAATCTGCGTGATTCCTCTGTGATGAGCTTTCTCCATTTTTCAAGCTCCTCCGAGGACATATCTCTGCCAAATACAACTCCGTAGCCGCCAGCCTCGGAAACATCCTTGACAACAAGCTTTTCAAGATTGTCAAGCACATACTTCCTGTCCTCTTCATAAAACGGAAGATATGTCGGAGCGTTTTTGAGTATCGGCTCTTCGCCGAGATAGTATTTTATCATCTTCGGAACGAAGTAGTAGATTCCCTTATCATCCGCAACACCGTTTCCGGGTGCATTGATTATCGCAACATTTCCTGCACGGTAAGCGTCCATAATATGCGGAACACCGATAAGCGACTCCGGCAGGAACGTCAGCGGATCCATATATTCATCGGAAATTCTGCGGTAAATAGCACCTACTCTTGTCTTTCCGCCTTCAAAATCTTTAATGTAAAGAATATTATTCTCAACAAAAAGATCGGTGTTTTCTGCAAGAATAGCGCCGGTTTTCTCGGCAAAATACGAATGTTCAAAATATGCCGCATTGTATCTTCCGGGAGTAAGGATAACGTTTATTCCTCCGCAGTTAACATAATCCATCGTGTCCTTGAGCATCTTCGCATAATTGCGGTTATCGACAATATCATTGTCGGAGAATGAACCCGGACTCGCCACACGGCAAAGCTCTCTTGCGATAAGCGGATAAGAAGCTCCGGACGGTATTCTCAGATTGTCTTCAAGTATATACCATGTGCCGTCCTTAGCCTGAACAAGGTCTATGCCCGAAATGTGGCTGTATATTCCCTTCGGCGGAACGACTCCCTCGCACGGTGCAAGATATCCCTTTGAAATGAACACAAATTCTTCGGGAATAATATTGTCCTTTATGATCTTTTTCTCGGTGTAAATATCCTTCAAAAACAGGTTAAGTGCGTCTACTCTCTGGATAAGTCCCTTTTCCATTTGTTCAAAATCGGCTGCCGTTATCACCCTCGGAATTGCATCAAACGGGAAAAGCTGCTCTTTGAACTCTCCGTGTTTGTAGATTCCGAACTTTACACCGTATCTTGCCAGGAGCTTGTTGATTTCCTTTGCGTTTGCAACAGGTGTATTCATGGTATCATCTCACTTTATGATAAAAAATAAAGCAGCGAAACTTAAACTGTAAATTTAAGCTTCGTTGCTTTCTGTAAATATAATACCATTTTTCACCCGGTTAGTCAATTGTCAATTATGACATTTTTCTCCGTTACTTTGCAACATTTTTATATCAATCCTGCAATTTATGTTATTTGTATTATATAATATTGCAGTTTTGTAAATTCTTTTGCATTTTTTATTATCAATTCCTGCAATAATTATACCCATTATAGCATATCATGCAGAACTTTATCCTTGCTTTCAATATGCGTGTTGCGTATCTTTTCACGCAGAGGCAGGACCAGTCCGGGCGAAACAGAAAGCTCATCTATGCCCATCGCAAGAAAGACTTCCGTAAGCTCCGTATCGCCCGCCAGCTCACCGCAAATTCCTATCCATGCGCCGCTTTCGTGCGCATTTTTGGCTGCATAAGCTATCATTCGCAGGAGCGACTTGTGGTGGATATCGCAGAACTCATCAAGTTTCGGGTTCTGACGGTCAAGCGCAAGAGTATACTGCGTCAGATCGTTAGTTCCAACGCTGAAAAAGTCTACTTCCTTTGCAAGAATATCGCTTATCATAGCAGCGGCAGGCGTTTCTATCATTATGCCGATCTCCACATCTTCAGCAAAGGGGATCCCTTCGTCTGAAAGTTCATTTTTGACCTGCTCTATTATCTGCTTTATCCGTCTGACCTCTTCAATCGAGATTATCATCGGAAACATTATACCAAGACTGCCGAAAACCGAAGCACGGTAAAGTGCTCTTAGCTGCGTTCTGAATATCTCGGGGCGTGTCAGGCATATACGGATAGCTCGCAGACCGAGCGCCGGATTTTCTTCTTTTCCGAGATTAAAATAGTCTATCTGCTTGTCGGCGCCGATGTCGAGAGTTCGGATTATGACCTTTTTTCCCGACATACGTTCGAGAACTGTTTTGTAACATTGGAACTGCGTTTCCTCATCGGGATAATTGCTGCTTTCAAGATAGAGAAATTCGCTGCGGAACAGACCAACTCCGCCTGCGTCATTCGCAAGCACAGCGCCAAGATCTCCCAGTCCGCCGATATTCGCATAAACCTCTATTCTCTGACCGTCCAAAGTCACATTGTCCTTGTTTTTCAGGCTTTGGAGAAGCTCCTTTTTTCGCAGTTCTTCATCTCGCTTTTTGAGCATTCGTTCTCTTGTAACTTCATCGGGGTCGATGTAAATAATCCCCGAAGATCCGTCTGCAATAGCCTCTTTTCCGTCAAATTCTTCCGTAAGCTCTGCACCAATGCCTATAATTGCAGGGATATTCATTGTCCTTGCAAGTATCGCCGTATGGGAATTTGCCGAGCCTTCGGCGGTGCAGAACGCAAGCACCTTAGATTTGTCCATCTGAACGGTTTCCGATGGCGCAAGGTCATCGGCAAAAATGATAGTTTCTTCTTCCGAATTTGTATCCGCCCCCGAACGATTCGTAAGACTTCGTATAAGCCGTGCAGAAATATCCTTCACATCCGCCGCACGAGCTTTCATATACTCATCGTCCATAGCGGAGAACATTTCCGCAAAGTTATCGGATGTCACCGCAACTGCATATTCGGCGTTAAGGTTCTGCTTTTCAATAAAGCTGATTATGGATTCAACATAATCAGGGTCATCAAGCATCATCTGATGTATCTCAAAGATCTGAGCGTTTGCTTCGCCTATTTCACGCAGCGCCTTGTCATACAATTCTTTCAGCTCGGCTGCCGTATGTGCCTTTGCTTTCTCAAAACGTTCCTTTTCCGCTGCCGCATCTTCTATATGTCTGCGCTTTACGCAGAGATCGTCCTGCTTGTGGAATTTCACTCTTCCGACTGCAACACCGCCTGAAACGCCTTTACCATGAAGCTCTGTCATTTTTTCACCACTCCTTGAATTAATCTGACGTTTGTCGATTTCTTCCTTTACCGTTTTATTATTTCATTTTTTCTCCGTTTAATTCAAATTATATGTTTTTATAGCAAGACACAGAAATAGACTGACAAAAGGAGGCAAGGGCAAAGCTTGAAGAGTTAGGAACGAACCCGCAGGCAGGCTTGCCGCCTGTCAAGGGTGAGTGACGACACTATTCAAGCTTTGCACTGCCGAACTTGGCAGGATATTTTTGTGGATTGCTATATACAGAAAACGCCCCCGATGGCTGAAAATTCCATCAAGGGCGTTTAACAATATCAATTCATTTTTATTCCATTTTAACAAGAGTAAATCCGGAAACGATAGTTTTGAGCGTTTCTGCTTCATCTTTCAGTTTCTCACTTATGTCCGCAGCCTTATCAGCCGAAACCGATGTTATCTCTACAACAGAGGATATGCTGTCCATTTTGTCCGAAACGACAGAAATGCAGGCAGCCTGTTCCTCGGACGCAGCCGAGATATCGGCTATGTTCTTTTCAACCTCGGCAGTATCCTCTTCAACTGCGCCGAAAGAACCTGAAACAGTTTCCGCAAGGTTCATGCCATTCTGAATTGCGCCGACCGTGCGTTCAATTAGCTCCGTAGTGCGTGATGCAGCTTCTCCGCATTTTGCAGCCAGCTCTCTTACCTCATCGGCAACGATAGAAAAACCTCTTCCGGCTTCACCTGCCGCAGCAGCTTCAATGGAAGCGTTAAGCGCAAGAATATGCGTCTGAAAAGCAATGTCGCCTATCGTGTCATTGATAGAACGTATCTCTTGCGAAGAATTGAACATATCCCTCATCGCATGGAGCAGTTCGTTCATCTGCTCTCCGCTTACCTTTACACCTGCTTTCGTTTTTGAAGCAAGAGCAACAACATTTGAAGTATTGTCCGCATTCATTTTAATGCTTTCCTTCATGCTTTCAAAAGTTTCGCTTATCTCGTTTATCAAAGAAGTTTGGTGATTTACTCCCTCGGCAAGCCTGCAGGAAGTATCAACTACCTGCTCGGAGATTTCCGACATTGACGATGAAGCCCTGTCAATATCTGCGAGCACAGATCGAAGCGAATTCATAATGTTGTCAAGCGAAGCCTTTATAGGCTCAAAATCTCCTCTGAACTTGCCCTCTGTTTCATGTGTAAAATCACCCTCAGCCATTTTTTCAAGGCTGTCGGAAATATGCTTTATCATGCTGTTCAGATGCCTAATGTTACGTCTGGTCGATTCAACGAGCACACCTGTTTCATCATTTGAAGAGAATTCCTCGATATCCGATTTAAGATCGCCGTCCGCAAGAAGCTCTATCCTCTTCGTGCAGCTGCATACAGGCTTTACTATCCGTGATGCTGTTTTGAGTATGAGCATAATGCTTACGATCATAACTATGATTGCGACAACCGCCAGAACAGCAAGTCCTATCAGTTCTTTTCTGATAAATTCAAAGTAGCTGACAGTAACAGCAAGCACCCAGCTGCTGCCCTTTTCTATCGGGACATAGCAGGCAATGCGTTTCGTTCCTGCATCGTCGTACATCAAAGAACCCGTGCGATTTGAAATCATTTCGGAGATAACGTCAGCCCTGTCCGAAAGCGAGGCATCGTTTTCTGCTTCGGTTATAAAGTTTACAAGGCTGCTTGCATAAGAAAAATCGCTGTGCGCAATAAATGTTCCTGTGCTGTCGATGATGAAGTTCATTCCGTGTTCTCCGACAGGAACGCTGCTGATAATATCTGTAAAAAGCTTTGCGTCAGCTGCGCCGTAAACTATTCCGCAGAAGCTTCCGTCACGGACAATGGGAGCGCAGAACAGCACCGACAGTTCTCCGTTTCCGTCCTTTGAAGCATAAGGGTCGGAAGTCACCGGCGCCATTCTCTCACGGCAATCCTTGAAATACTGTCTTTCGGAAAAATCGCTGCCGTTCTGATTCACGCCGTTAACATCGGTATAGCCTATACGCATAAAGCCGTTTCTTTCCTTAACATCTTCAAGAAAAGCCAACGCTTTATCGGAGTCAAAGTTTTTATCCTGAAATATCTCGTTTGAAGCCGCTTCGTTTACAGCCGTTTCATAAACCACAAGCTGATTTGTGATAGCCTGAGCGGATATTTTTGCAGTTTCGCCGATACTGTCTTTAAGAGCAGAGGTTATATTCATCATTCCCCCTGCAAGAGCATATCCGAGAAGAATGAAAGCGATAATAAGCATAGGGATAATTGCAAGACAGATTATTTTAGAACGTATTGAATGTGTTTTTTTCATTTTTGCCACCCCTCTTTACTTATACTAATTCCAAATCAACCGTAAGACTAAATCCTCGGCTATAATAATCCAATTCTGCGTCAAGCTCCCTTGACAGGCGGCAGCCTGCCTGCGGTCGTTTTCCTTGACTTGGATTATTCTATCTGTCGGCTTTGTCTATAGAACGATTTGGACTTAGTATTAATCAAAAAACATTCCTAAAGAAAAAGCGCTCCGCAAGTAAAGATAATACCGAATCCCTGAATATTTACACAGATATTGAGTATTAACTTTATTTCGGAGCGCCTTCGCTTCTACATTTTTTTACATTATACCACACGCAATATACTGCTGTCAATGTTGATTTTTCCTAATATTATAGCTTTTTTTTTGCGAAAATCCGAAAAATTTACAGAAAAATAACCCGATGTTTATATTGACATCTTAACATTTGTTGACATTCTTGACAGCCGTATGATATAATAAAAACGGATTTATGTTTTTACCATTAATTTCTTAAACGGCATTACACCTGAAAAGGAGATGAAACAGAATGACGTTTAATATTACCGCAGAATGCATTGCAACATACATATCTCTTATAATCGGATTATCGGTCACGCTGAGCGTTGCTAAATGGAACTATGAAAAAAGAGTATTTGTAGCCTGCGCATTTTCGATCACCATCAGCTCATTTTGCAATGTGCTTTCCGCAATTTTTATAAACAATTACGGATGTGTACCGGTATGGCTGAATTACACCGTAACAATGCTTTATTTTGCATTCCTGTTCCTTACGCTGGCAATTTTCTATATATTTTTTCTTCATATCATCGAAAAAGAAAACTCTGCATGGAAAAAACGCTATACAAAAGCGTTGATCATTCCGCTTTATGCTTGTCTGGCGGTAGTATTTACAACACCGTTCACTAAGCTGCTGTTCAGCTTTGACGAAACCGGATATGTCCGCGGAAGTCTGAGCAAGCTGACTTACGCATTTATGCTGTATACAGCTTTCCTGCTGGTATATGTTGCATTAAAAAACGGACAGAAAACAACATTCAGAGTAAAAATACTCATAGCTTTCTTCCCCGTCCTTTCGGGATTGGTAATGCTTGTTCAGTTTTTTGCAAGCAATGTCCTGCTCACAGGAACAGCCGCTCTCGGTCCGCTTATCCTTATGTTTCTTTTCATTGGTACAGATATTGTCGATATCGACAGTGATACAGGATTTTACGGCAGCCGAAGCTTTGTCGAAGCCGTTAGCAAACGCCTGCAGAAAAATTCCGAATTCTGCTGTGTCCTTCTAAGCGTTAACAACACACAGGAACTTAAAGATACATTCGGCAGACATAAGTATCGTCAGGTCATCACCCTTGCCGCTGCTGCTATTGAATCTGTTATGCCAAGAGTACCGGGCTTCCGCTACTCTGACAGCAAATTCATCTTCATTTTCGACAAAAAATCATCCAATGAAATCAGCAGCATTATCTCGGGAATGGAAAATGAGCTTTCAAAAGAATACAGCTTTGAAGATATCGCTGTCATTTACAGCGTGAGCATAGCCGCAGTAAACTGTCCCGAACAGGCTGAAAATGCCGAGCAGCTTATAGAACTCCTTGAATACTCTGCGCTTCAGGCCAGAAACTGCAAGACAAGCAATATCTTCTGCTGCGATGACGCTGCAATAAAACATATCCGCAGGAAAAAAGAAATAACAGAAATTCTTAAGCGAGAACTGAATTCCGATGAGAATAACTTTGAAGTTTTCTATCAGCCTATTTACGAGGTGTCCGGCAAAAGATTTCGCACAGCAGAGGCCCTTGTCCGTCTGAATAAGACAGAAATAGGTCCTATCTATCCTGATGAATTCATTCCAATTGCAGAAGAAATGGGAATGATAGTCCGTCTTGGCGATATCGTTCTCGACAAATCCTGCCGCTTTATTGCAGAGCTTATCAAGGAAAACATTGATTTTGACGCTATTTCCGTCAACTTCTCCGTTCATCAGATAATGCGAAACGATATTGTTGAAAGAGTTATAGGAACGGTCAGAAAATACAACATCCCCCCTGAAAAGCTAAGAATAGAGATCACCGAAAGCGTTATCATCGATAATTTCCAGCACGTTAAGGATATGATGAACACCCTCGGAGATATCGGGATCAAATTCTATATGGACGATTTCGGCACAGGATATTCCAACCTTTCAAATATGATCGAACTGCCGTTTGAATATCTGAAGATCGACAGATCGCTCGTCCTGAGTGCCGAAAAATCGGAAAAAGCATACTTTATCCTTACGTTTATCTCGCAGGCTTTCATCAAGCAGGATATAAAGATCCTTACCGAAGGCGTTGAAACCGAAGAACAGGAAAGGATCGTTGATACTATCGGTGCTTCCTACATTCAAGGCTACCGCTTTGCAAGACCTGTAAACGGCGAAACAGCCAAGGAATACTTCCTCGGCATACGCAATGACGCTTGCTAAGGAAACGTTGATCAATACACTTGGCTTTATACTAAACACCATTTAAAATTTGGAAAAAATCAAGCCGACAATTTCGAGTATATTGGATTTCGGCGCAGATTTTTTCCTGTATTTTATTGGTGTTCAGTATTAATCAGCGTATACCTAATACTAATTCCAAACCGTTCTATAGACAAAGACGACAGATAGAATAATCCAAGTCAAGGAAAGCGACCGCAGGCAGGCTGCCGCCTGTCAAGGGAGCTTGACGCAGAATTGGATTATTATATCCGCGGATTTGTCTATAGGTTGGTTTGGAATTAGTATAACAAAACCATAATGAAACTGTCCCCAAATCATCAGTTTGGAGACAGTTTTTTTATGCCAATATCAATTTTAAGTTGTTTGTGTCAATCATATAAACTTATGGTAGAAAAAACAAAATA
This sequence comes from Oscillospiraceae bacterium, assembly GCA_051881735.1. Taxonomy (GTDB): domain Bacteria; phylum Bacillota; class Clostridia; order Oscillospirales; family Ruminococcaceae; genus UMGS363. The sequence goes on along the minus strand of JBJEQL010000126.1, from coordinate 7,892 downwards.
TATCCGCAAAAAGTAGAATTACCGTGTAAATCAAGCATTTACAACAACTAATATTTGTGATATACTGTAATAAAATCAAGTGTAAGGGGATTTTTGGATATGGAAACAGTATTTTCGTCACAGCTTCAGAAGCTTCGCAAGGAACGCAATGTTACGCAGGAAGCGCTTGCTGTTCATCTTGGCGTAAGTCCGCAGGCGGTCAGCAAATGGGAGAACGGAAGCTATCCCGACGGTGACCTGCTTCCTAAAATTGCAGACTTTTTCGGAGTTTCGATAGACTATCTTTACGGCAGAGCAAAGGACGATTCATCCATTGTTCAACAAATCATGGACGAACTGCAAAATCTTGTGGAAGACTCCGACAGCAGTAAAGATATATTCTTTGAACAGGCATTTAAATATGCATGGGCAACACAGATCGCATCATGGAAGACAAACAAAAGCTATTATGACCGTCCCAATCTCAAAGAAACGGACAGTCTTACCGTTGCGGAAATAAACAGCAAAGCAGGTTTTACCTATATGCGCCTTAACAAAGATCTTGAATATTTTTTCCTTGTAAAGCAGCCCAAGGAGGGCTTTGCAAAGCGTCTGAAAATTACCGATGAAATGGCTGAACTGTTTGCATTTCTCGGGGATAAAACAAATCTGAAAATACTGCAATTTATGCTCACTTTTAAGTGGCAGGAGGCGGTTCGTGCCAAGACTATTGCAAAGCTTCTGGATATTCCCACAGAAAAAGTGGAAAAGGCACTTGACTATCTCTGCAAGTTCAACGGAATGTTTACAAAAGGCAGCATAATAAACGAGGACAACAAAAGCGAGAATATGTATCAGTCATCGCTTGTGAAAGCAGTAGCACCGATAATGCTGATGATATGTGCAGATATGATGATAAAAACGCCTAATGGATATCAGAGTCAGGTTGGCTGGAGCGATGAAGCGTGGTTCAAGCGTGAAGATCTGTCTTTTCTTCAAAAGGACGAGGGGTAAAACTATGAAAGAAAAACAAAAGCAGAATAATCCTTTACACAAGGATTTTGGCGTTTTCAGCAATTCAAAGTATGTATTGAAAGCTATGATACGGTACAGCAAAAGCTTTCTTATTCTCATTCCGCTGGGAATGATCTGTGCGCCGACAATGCAGTATCTCTGGACGTTTATATCTAAGTTTGTCATTGATATGATAACGAGTGAAGCAGGAGCAGAAAAGCTTTTGCGGCTTATGCTGATGTTCACCGTTATACAAGCGGTTTCGACAATACTGAATTCCTTTTATTACAGTGAGATATGGTGGCGGTTTATTGCTGCACGCTGCAAGCTTATGTCCGAGAAAAATGCAAAGGTAATGCGGCTTGATTATGAACATCTGGAAAATCCCGATGTTCTTGACTGCTATCAGAAAGCAGGAAACGCCTGCAATGGAAATAACAACGGCATTGAAGGCATGATGCGCAATATTGTTAATTTTATGCTGTCGGCAGCAGTTGTTGCGGTGGGCATTGTGATCCTCGGCACTATGAATATTTATATCGTGTTGCTGATGATAGTTTTATGTATCTTTAATTTTCTGATAAACAACCATACTAACAAATTCGTGAAAAAGCGTGTATGGGATCCTCTTGCACCATGGTGGCGCAAGGATAACTATATGCGCAACGTTACCACAAACTTTGATACAGCCAAAGATATCCGTATGTTCGGCTTGAAAGACTGGCTCACGGAAAAGATAACCGAACTGAAAAAGGAACGCATCGAAGCACAGAAAAAGAATGCAAAAGCGTGGCTCATTGCCTCATGGATAAGCAGGATACTGTTTGCTCTCTCGCAGGCAGCGGTGTATGGCTGGCTGATATATCAGACAGTACAAGGAGAAATGACCATAGGTAATTTCAGCCTTTATCTCGGTTCATCGATCGCATTTTACGAATACATTGCGACACTTCTTCAAGGTGTTACGCAGCTTCTTGAATGCAGCCGTCAGGTGGACGATTTCCGCAGCTTTATGGAGTTTGACAAAGACAGCATCGATAATGGCGACGAAGTTCCGCATTTTGACAGCTATGAATTTGAATTCAGAAATGTGTCCTTTAAATATCCCAAGGCAGAGAAATATGCGCTGAAAAATCTATCGATAAAACTGAAAGCAGGAGAACGTCTTGCAGTTGTCGGACTTAACGGCGCAGGAAAATCCACTTTTATAAAGCTGCTGCTTCGACTGTATGAGCCGACCGAGGGTGAAATCCTGCTCAACGGCAGGAACATAAACGAATACAGCAAGAAAAGCTATTACAGCGTATTTGCGCCTGTTTTTCAGGACGTTGAGCTGTTTGCTTTTCCTCTTGGTGAGAATGTTTCAATGAATACTCCCGAGGAAACCGACAATGCCAAAGCCGAAAAATGCCTTGTTGACGCAGGCTTCGGTGAAAAGCTTAAAGAACTTCCGAACGGTATTTCAACCGAGATACTTAAAGTTATCCACGATGACGGCGTTGATCTGTCGGGCGGAGAAAAGCAGAAGCTTGCTCTTGCCCGTGCACTTTACAAGGACGCTCCCGTGGTGATTCTTGACGAACCTACCGCCGCACTTGACGCTCTTGCCGAAAGCAAGCTTTACAATGATTTTGACAAGCTTATCGGCGGCAAAACAGCGGTTTATATCAGCCACCGACTTAGTTCCACACAGTTCTGCTCAAATGTTGCTATGTTCAAGGACGGCAAAATGGTTGAATACGGCACACACGAAAGCCTTTTGAAACAAAACGGTGCTTATGCGGAGATGTTCCGTATTCAGGCGCAGTATTATGTCGATTCTCCCGAAAGCGAGGTGGCTTCAAATGCGTAAAGTTAAAGATAATACAGTAAGAGAAACCCTGCGTTTTATGCTAAAAACAGTACGCAGAGAAAAACCGTTGCTCTACTGGATGTATCTGCTTAAATTTGCGACAGAATTTATCCAGACGATGTTTAATATAATCCTGCCGAAATTCCTAATTGATGAGCTTGTGCTTATGATCGGCGGTGAGCCTGCGAAAAATCATCTTCCGAAGGTTATCCTTTTTGCAGGCTTGATAATAGTGATCGACCTTATCGCAAATATGCTGCGGCATCTTGCCGACCAAGTCATAGAAGTGCAGCGTGAATGGTTCAACCAATATTTTGAAACGGAGCTTTCACGTCATACCATGGAAATGGATTTTGAGCATACCGAAGACCCCGAAGCGCTCGACAAGCTTGCAAAGGCAAAGGACGGAATGAGCTGGTACAGCGGCGGAGTTTGCGGCGTTCTCGATCAGCTTTACAACATCGTTAAAAACATCGCTGTTCTGTGCGGCGTTACGGTGCTTATCCTGATCACCTGTCCGTTGCTTATTCCTGTGCAGCTTATATCACTGGTGCTTATTACAGTATTCAACGCAAGGAATAACAAAATCGAAGCGGAAGGCTTTTTGCAGCTTTCAAAAATGAACAGGATATGGGGATATGTCTTCTATCAGCTGTCGGATTTCCGCTACGGAAAGGATATCCGTCTTTATGACAGCGCAGATATGATGTGTGAAAAAGCGGACAAATTAAGCAACAGTCAGGTCGGCTGCTGGAAAGATCAGCAGCGCCAAATGCGCCCGAATAATATTTGGATAAACGCTGTTAATGCGCTTCGTGACGGTATGAGCTATTTTTACATAGGCTTTCTTGCGGTCACGAAGGCTATTACCATAGGCGATTTCCAGATGTGCGTAAACAGTGCATCAAACCTTTATTGGAGCTTGTATCACATAGTTTACTCGGTACAGGAGCTGCATAAACGGTGCAGCTATGCTCACCGCTATCTTGAATTCACGGCATATCCTGCAGCGATGGTCAAGGGCACAAAATCGGTGAAAAAAGGCGAGCATACCATTGAATTCTCCCATGTCAGCTTTAAATATCCACGCTCGGAGAATTATGTCCTGCGTGATATAAACATTACGATAAAGTCGGGAGAACATCTTTCCGTAGTCGGTCTTAACGGCGCTGGAAAGACGACCTTTATCAAGCTTTTGTGCCGCCTTTATGATGTGACCGAGGGTGAAATTCTTGTTGACGGAGTAAACATCAAGGAATATTCCGAAGAAGAATACCGAAAGCTTTTTGCTGTTGTATTTCAGGATTTCCGGCTTTTTGCGTTCAGTCTTCGTGAAAATATTGCTTTGGCAGATACGCCTGATGATGAACGTATAAACGAAGTGCTGAAGCTTTCGGGCTTTTATGACGATGCACAGAAGCTTGAACACGGACTTGATACAACGCTGTTCAAATCCTTTGATGAAAAAGGAACGGAACTTTCGGGCGGTCAGCAGCAAAAGACTGCTATCAGTCGTGCGCTGTACAGAAATGCGCCTGTTGTGATCCTTGACGAACCAACCGCTGCACTTGACCCTGTTGCCGAGTATGACATTTACCGTCAGTTCAACTCGCTTGTCGGCGGCAAAACTGCTATATACATTTCCCACAGACTGTCAAGCTGCAAGTTCTGCGACAAGATAGCAGTTTTCGCAGATGATACTATCAAGGAATACGGCACTCATGATGAACTTGCGGAACTTCCGAACGGAATTTATGCAGAAATGTTTGCGGCTCAGGCACAGTATTATGTAAACTGCAATGGGTGATTTTTCAAGCTTTTATTTTACAAAAATTTGACATACAAGGAGTTTTCTGAAATGAAAATCGAAAACAATATTTTAAAGCATTATCTGAAAAATGTGTATTTTATCACAGGCACAGCTTATGCAGGAAAATCCACGACCGTGAAAATGCTTTCGGAAAGATACGATATGATATTCTGCGGTGAAAACTATCATTGCGCAGTATCGGACATTGTTGCATCGCCCGATGTTCAGCCCGATATGTGTTTCACGAAAAATCTGACGGACTGGAAGAAGTTTGTAACACGCTCTCCCGAAGAATATGAACGCTGGATATACAGCGTTGGAAAGGAAGCGGCGGAATTTGAAGTTGCCGAGCTTATCTCGCTTTCGAAGGACAGAAAAGTTATCGTTGATACGAATATTTCTGTTGATGTTCTGAAAGAGATATCCGATTATGATCATGTTGCAGTAATGCTTTCGCCGCAGTCTATGAGCGTTGAGCGTTTCTTCGACCGCAATGACCCCGAAAAGCAGTTTATTCTAAGCATTATTGACAGCTGTGATGACCCCGAAGCGGTCATGGAGAATTACCGAAAAGGTCTTGCGCTTATCAACAGCAAAAAGCATTATGACGAATATGCAAACAGCGGATTTTTCACCGTTGTTCGTCAGGATAACGGCGAAGATACAAGAGAAAAAGTCTGTGATACTATTGCAGAGCATTTCGGACTCATATAAAAACAAATGCCATACCATACAATCCGGCTTGTACGGTATTGCATTTGTTGTGAAAATGAAATTTCATCTTAAAGATGATCTGCGCACAGCATTTCTTATCGGAAGCACCGAGCGTGGAGAAACGGAAAGCTCGTCCACTCCCATTTTTATAAAGCTTTCGGTAAGTGAACAGTCGGCTGCAAGTTCGCCGCATATTCCTGCCCATATTCCTGCTTCGTGAGCAGCGTCAACGGTCATTTTTATCATACGAAGCACAGCAGGATGCTTAGGGTCGTAAAAACGTTCAAGCCCCTGAATGCTCTGTCTGTCAAGAGCAATGGTGTACTGTGTAAGGTCATTGGTGCCTATGGAGAAAAAGCTGACTTCCTTTGCAAGTTCGGGAGCTATCATTACTGCAGCAGGTGTTTCTATCATAACGCCAAGTTCAAGTTCGCTGTCAAAAGGTATGCGCTCTTTTTTCAGCTCTGCCATAACTGCGCTGCACAGCTGCTTTGCCTCCTGCACTTCCCATAAGCTTGAAACCATCGGGAACATTATTGCCAGCTTTCCGTATGCGGAAGCACGGTAAAGCGCTCTTAGCTGTGTTTTGAATATCTCGGGGCGTGAAAGGCATATACGCAGCGCCCTCATACCAAGAGCAGGATTTTCTTCATCGGCAAGGTCAAAATAGCTTATCTTTTTATCTGCACCTATATCCATTGTCCTTATGATAACTCTTGCGCCGTTCATTCTCTGAACAACGGTTTTATACGCTTCAAACTGAACGTCCTCGGTGGGAAAATCATCCGATCCAAGATAGAGAAACTCACTTCGGAAAAGACCTATTCCCCGTGCGTCATTCGTAATAACAGCGTCAATGTCCGAAGGAGAAGTTATGTTGGCATAAACCTTGATCTCCTTGCCGTCAGCTGTAATATCGGGCTGACCTTTAAGCTGTTCAAGCATCGCCCTTACCGCTTTTTCCTCACGCTGCTTCTTTCCGAGATACTCTCTTGTTGTATCATCGGGGTCGATAACGATATAGCCTACACTTCCGTCCATTATCACCGGTCTGCCCTCATAGCCTGCATTAAGATCAATGTCGGCATTGATGACAGCAGGTATTCCAAGGGTTCTTGCAAGAATGGCTGTATGGCTGTTGGCGTTTCCGCCTGTGAGGACAAAACCGAGTATCATACTTTTATCAAGCTGCACCGTTTCGCTGGGAGTGAGGTCATCGGCTGCAATTATCACCGGCTTGTCAAGGGTGTTTTCATTTGTGCTGCCGCTGAGTATTGCAATGACACGACTTGAAATATCCGTAACATCGATGCTTCTTGCTTTCATATAATCATCGTCCATAGCTGCGAACATTTCGGAAAACTCTTTTCCTGCTGTTTCAACAGCATATTCTGCGCTGTACTTTTCTTCTGTTATAAGTGCGGTGATTCTGTCGGTGTAATCAAGGTCTTCAAGCATCATGCGGTGCGTTTCGAAAAGCAGCGCAGCTTCATCACCTATCTCCACTCTTGTTTTCTCGGCAAGTGCGTCAAGCTGTTCGGCTGCCTGTGCAGAAGCAATTTCCCAGCGTTCACGCTCCTTTTCGGAGTCAGCCGACTGTCTGTGTTCGGAGACACTTGCTGTACGCTTATAGTAAAAAAGTTCGCCCTCTGCAATTCCTGCAGAAACTCCCGTGCCTTTTATCGCTATCATAATGAATTCCGCCTTTCAAAATAATCAGAATTTATTGTCTATAAAGAAAGTCTGAACTGCGTCAATTGCAAGCTGTTCATCCTCACCCTCTGCCTGCACGGTGATAGTATCACCGCATTTTATTCCGAGGCTCATAAGCGCTCCGTCCTTTCCGCCCATAGCTGAAAGAATCTCGCCCTTTTTAATCCATAGCATTGTTTCGCTTTGTTTGTGAAATCAATTTCACTTACTGTCATAATTATACTATGGCTTGTTCTATTTGTCCATTGACAAAATCTCTTAACTTTTTAAGAGGAAATAGTAGATTTCACACGGTTTCTCATTTTTCACCGACCAAATCTACAGTTTTCTTAAGGGGTTCTCTAAAAACCGGGACTTGCGCAAATTTTCGTTATTGACTTTGTCCGGCTTCAAGGCAACAAACCGCAGTAATACTTGATGTATTGCAAGGTTTGTTAACGCAGAAGACGGGCAAAGTCATAGAAAATTTGCCAAGAAGGAGGTTTTTAGAGGTTCCCTTAATAAAATCCCGTTGAATACGGTTGTTTTATGTGATAAAATCAATCTGTTAATTCAAACATTATAACTTTAAAAGGAACAAAAGCAATGAAAATCAATTATGTCCACGAACCGACAGATCTGCAATGCGGTCAGGCAGTCCTTGCAATGCTGCTGGGAACGACCGCCGAGCATATCTGCGAATATCTCGGAAACGAACGTGAAACCGACCTTCGGGAAATGAAGCAAACGCTGACCGAACATGGCGTAAAATTCTCACCCGAGCGCAAACAGGCACAAACAAAAGCAGATCTTCCGCCCTATGCACTCCTC
>JBJEQL010000125.1:0-3874 GCA_051881735.1 Oscillospiraceae bacterium | reverse complement strand
ATATTCGAGATTGTCGGCTTGATTTTTTCCATATTTTAAATGGTGTTTAGTATAATACGTTTCTGCCGTTTTTCAAAATGTCCATGTCATTCTCAAAGAGAATGACATTAAAGACGGAAATTCGTACATTTTTCAAAACGGCAAAACGAACGCTGCGCTTTAATCAGCGTATCCTTAACACAACGCTGCTTTTTTATTCAAGTTTTAAGATTCCATACTTCTCTTTCATTTCAAGTATCCTGCGGACGCTTTCGTTAAGCTTTTCTTCATCGATACGTCCGTCTTTAAGAGCAGCAAGAACATCGTTATATGCGCTCTCTATATCGGATGTGCAGAGCATATCATTTCCTGCATTCACAGCTAAAACGTATGGACTTTCCTCTGCTTCGGCGGCAAACTCCGTTATTGCGTCCATTCCAAGGTCATCTGTGAGGATTATTCCCTCAAACCCAAGCTCGTCACGAAGCACGTTGTGCACTTCTGCCGAAAGGGATGCAGGGTTTATATCATCAAAAGCTGCGACGACGTTATGGTTCACCATTACTGCAGGTGCACCTGCTTCAATTCCTGCTTCAAACGGCAGAAAATCGGTATTCTCAAAGCTTGAAAGCGATCGGTTGTCCACTGCGCTGCCTGTATGTGTATCAACGTTTGAACCGTAGCCGGGGAAATGCTTCAGACAGCTTGCGATATTTCCATCATTCATAGCTTCGACTGCGGCGGCAACATATTTACTTGTATTTACGGTATCCTCTCCGAATGTTCTGTCATAGATATAGTCGCTGTGACTTTCGGTTATATCCGCAACAGGAGCAAGGTTGAAATTTATGCCGAGCGAAAGCAGCAGCTCAGCCTTTTCGGCGTTTTCGTCATATACAGCCTCTTCACCGTCACGGGCAAGCGCTATCTGCGATGAAAACGGACTTAAACGATACTGCGGAAACTTTGAAACACGCACCACCGTTCCGCCTTCCTCATCGGTCGCAAGGAACGCAGGTATCTCTGCGGCAGCCTGTATATTTGCTGTTTTTTCCGCCATAGTATCGGGGAATTCGTTCTTGAAATCATCGGCATAAAGCGTAAATCCGCCGAGGTGATATTCACTCATCATATCCGCCGCACCCTCGGCAGGGAAACGTCCTAAAATTATCTGTCCGACTTTCTGCTCGTCCGTCATGGAGTCTACAAGCGCTTCGATTGACGAAAAATCAAGTCCTTCGATGATCGGTTCTTCGGGTGCAGTTTCCTCTGTGGCGGTGGTTTCGGATACAGTTTCCGTTATCTCTGCCGTTGTAATTGTCGTATCCGCAGCGGTTTCTTCACCCGGCTTTGATATTGTTGCCGTACAGCTGCAGAGAGCTAATGCAGCCGAAACTGCAAGTAATGATGATATTAGCTTTTTCATAGTATTCCTCTTTATATTTTATATTCAAAACCAAGTACCATGATGATACTTTGTCGGAACCGTTACTTTAATAAAAATCATTGAATCAATTTGAACTGAAGCCTACGGCAAGAATCTCGATATTCTTCTGAAGTGAGTCCTCAGTCGGACGAATTTCGATCTCCATTTCCTTAGTTTCCTGCCATTTTATGACCTTGAACGCATAAGGATCGCCCCAGCCTTCCGTTTGATTCGTATTAATAGCCGCAACTCTTGCACCGTTGATGTAAACCTCGAATTTTCCCATTGAAGCGTTATTATTTCGCTTGCAGACAAGGAAAAGTCCGTTTGCATTGACGGTGAATTTCATAGGTTCATTTGTGGTTTTGTCGAACGCCCAGCCATTGCTGAAACCGTCAGCCGACGATGTGTTAGTGAAACTGCCGAGCGACTCCATTTTAAATCTGCTGTCCGAACCGTCATAGTCTGATTCGATTAAAACGGCGTTTTCATACGGTGCACCGAACAGACTTTGCTCGGGCAGCGCATATTCGTCCGACTCTGTTTTCAGCGATTCTTTGAATGCGTATACGATAAGCTCACAGAAAAGCTCATGTCCTGTCGGATTCGGGTGAGAAGAGTCGTTATAATAGCTTTCCCATTCGATATCGCCGCTGTCAAGCGCTTCGGTAAGAGCGTCTGCTGTGCTTATCATCGGCAGGGAATAGAACTCTCCGATATTTTTCATATATTCCTGTGCGGAGTGACCCTCTTTTGTGCGGTTAAAAAGCAGCACAACAGCAGGCTCGTTTTCCTGTGAAAGTGCCGTGCGGACAAGCGATTCGTAGGATTCCTTATAGTCGGTTTCCATTCCATCGTTTACAGCATATTCAACGAAAATAATATCCGCATTATTGTCGAGGATATCACGTTTAAGCCGAAGATTTCCGAGAATAGACGGTGTTCCGCTTATGCCCTTGTTTACATAACCAAGCGTTCCGTTCGGATATTCCTGTTCAAGATATGCGCATACTCTGCTTGCGTAGCATTCCTCGGGTTTAACAGTATAACCGTATGTTATAGAACCGCCGATAAATCCGATGGTGATCTCTCCACCGTTTTCGAGGGTTTTAAGCTTTTCGTTGAGCCTATGTGTGTTTCCGACAGAAACAAGCGAGGTCGTGAGCATTTTTCTCTCAAATTCGGGCAGGTCGGCATATTCTTCATCGACTGCAGAGGTCTGAACAGCCGCTTCGGAAGTGCTCTCCGTATCGACATTTCCCTCTGAACTATCCGCACAGCCCGAGAAAAGCAAGCAACCAACCGCCGCAGCGGCAAAAAAGCTTAAAAATATACACTTTTTCATAGCGTTTATCTCCCTGAAAAACGATCAATTAACATCAGAAATTGCTGTAAAGATACCATTGCCCGTTATGTCTATAAAGCCGTAGGAAGGGACTTTTCCGTCACGGGGCATTGCACAGCTGCCGGGGTTCATATAGTAAATACCGTTCTCATAATGCAGAAAGCGTTCGTGAGTGTGACCGAAAAGAATGATATTGCAGTCGTTCTGCTTTGCCGCCGTTGTTATATGTTCAAGGCTGCCTTTTACGCCGTAAGAGTGGCCGTGTGCAGTGAAGATCCTTGCACCGTCAACATCTATTACCATTGAAAGCGGAAGTCTGCTGCAATAATCGCAGTTTCCCGCAACTCTGCGGAAATCAAGGTGCGGATATTCCGCCATTATAAGGTCGGTTTCATATTCACCGTCGCCAAGGTGAATGAATATCTGCGCTTTTCCGAGGTTTTTGTCAACAACGTCGCTTACAGCCCCTGCTTTTCCGTGCGAATCGGACATAACAACGATCCTCACAAATTTTCTCCCCTTTGCATAACATATATCAGCGGTTCTGAAGTGCCGCTCTAAAATTACTTCTAACAGGATAAATTATATCATAAACTATAAGGAAAATAAAGAGTAATCCGTAAATTTATTTTGTCAAGGGAGATTATGTATGACCGATTTCAACAAAGAAAACATGAACGAACTTCTTGATGTTGTAAGCCGCAAGCTTGGCGTACCGAAAGAACAGCTTCGCTGTGAGCTTGAAGCAGGAAAATTTGACTCTGCTCTTAAAAATATGAAACCAGCCGATGAAGCAATGTTCAACCGTATCGTAAACAATCCGACCGCTCTTGAACAGTTTATGAGCAGTCCGCAGGCAAAGGCGCTTTATAACAAACTGACAGGCGGAAAATAAACGTAAAAAAGCAGCAGACGGGAGGTGCTTGCATTGGAGGATATGGCTGAAAAGATCCAATCTCTGCTGTCCGATGAGGAAAGTATGCAGCAGATCCGTGAGCTTGCAGCAATGTTCGGCAGCTCCTCCGATGCGCAGCCGTCACAGCAGCCGAGCGGAGAAAAGCCGTCACAAGCCGTAGAAGAACCGCTTATAAATCCTGCTGCGCTCATGAGTCTTATGTCGGGAC
>JBJEQL010000124.1:0-16734 GCA_051881735.1 Oscillospiraceae bacterium | reverse complement strand
TAAACCATGGCTGGCTTGTCATGGATTTAACGTCTAAATTTATTATAGTAGGTGAGTGTATGAAATCGGAAGAAAAAACCAGACTTACAAGAGAAAGAATAATCAATGCAGGAATAAATGAATTCGGTTCAAAGGGATATGCGGCTTCGTCGATAAACAACGTCAGCGATTCGGGGATAGCAAAGGGACTTATCTATCACAATTTTACGGGCAAGGACGAACTGTATATAGAATGTCTGCGAATCTGTTTTGAGGAGATAACCGAGGATTTGTCCTGCCATGAAGACTGCGCCGATCACAGGAAATATTTCGATATGAGAATGAAGCTGTTCAATGAAAAGCGTGAAAAGGCGGCAATGGTTTTAGAGGCGCTGATTGCTCCGCCTGAAAAGCATTATGAGGAGATACTTCGCATTCGTGAACCATACGACAGAATGAATGAGGAATGGATACGGAAAATCTTGTCTGCAGGAAAGCTCAGAAACGATGTGGATATTGACAGCGCAATGAAATATCTTTCGGTGATGCAGGATATGTTCAACAGCTATTGCTGCGGACCACGGTTTGCGAACAAGTCTTTTGAGAGCCTGATAAGCCTTCACGAAGAACAGCTGCCGAAGGCGTTTGAGTATATGCTGTATGGCGTGATGAAAGGAGAATAACGGGAATGATGATCATAAAATGGCTGATAGCAATAGTAATTGCATTTTTTGTGGGTAAGCTTGTGTCAAAGCTGCGGCTGCCTTCAATTTTGGGCTGGCTTATTACGGGTATTGTCGTAGGACCTTATGCGTTTTCGCTCATCACGCAGGAGCTGATAGATGCACCTGCTTACGGCACGTTTATCCACGTTCTTGAATGTGCTGTGGGACTTATGATAGGCACAGAGCTTGTGTGGAAAAAGATAAAAAACTACGGAAAAACGCTGATTGTGACCACGCTGACTCAATCGTTGGGAACGTTTGCTGTGGTAACGCTTGCTTTTGCGATAGTGTTCCATTTTGCAGGGATACCGCTGTATCTTGCGTTTATCTTCGGTGGGATAGCTCTTGCAACGGCACCTGCGCCTGCACTTTCAATAGTGAACGAATTCAAGACTGACGGACCTGTTACAAAGACGCTTATACCTATGGCAGCGCTTGACGATATGGTTGGCGTAACCGTATTTTTTACGGTTATTTCGATAATAGCACGGCACGTTTCTGGCGGAGCAATTAAGATATGGATGATACCCGTTATGATATTCCTGCCGCTTGTCATAGGTGCTGCAGTAGGCGTACCTGTGGGATTTCTGATGAAGAAGATATCGGGAAAATATGCGCAGATGATAATACTTGTCATCGGAATAATCGTGACATCGGTAATAGGAATGTTATGCAATACCTATCTTATGCCGTCGCCCGTGCTGAATTTCATGCTAATGGGAATGGCTTATTCTGCAGCGTTTTCCAATATGATTTCCGAGGAACAGCTGAAACAGCTAATGAGAAATTTCAATCCTATTCTTGCTATGGCAATGATAATAGTGATACTCAATTTAGGTGCGCCGCTTGACTATCATGCGATCGCAAACGCAGGTCTTTATACTTTTATCTATATTGCAGCAAGAGCGTGCGGAAAATACTTTGGTTCGGCGATAGGTTCAAAGGCAACCGGAGCGGAAAAGACCGTGCAGAAATATCTTGGACTCACGCTTCTGCCGCATTCGGGAGTATCTCTTGTGTTTACGGGGATAGCCGTTTCGATGCTGTCAGGCGTTTCGGACGGCTGTTCGGAAATACTGCAGGGAACCATAGCTGCAGCAGCGGTAATAAATGAGATAATAGCTGTGATAGCAGCCAAAAAGGGTTTTGAGCTTGCAGGGGAGATAAGATAAAAAGTGATTTATACTAAACACCATTTAAAATATGGAAAAAATCATGCCGACAATCTCGAATATATAGGATTTCGGCGCAGATTTTTTCCCGTTTTTTATTGGTGTTTAGTATTATCATCCGGCTCATTGAGCAATTAATATGTACCGGCCGTATTTGGAAAACTCCGAATACGGCTGTTCTTTTTTGTTCGTTAAGGAAGCGCTGATTATTGCTGTGGCAAAGTGCAGCAATCGTTTCCATAATATCGCAAGATTCTTCAAGCTTTTTGTTAGAAATTTATTTTTACCCCTTGACAACTGTATATAGTTGTGCTATACTGTGTATACCGAACATACACAGATATAACAGAGGTATACCATGGTTATCATTTTAAGCAATTCGGCTGACGAGCCGATTTACCAGCAGATCATTACACAGATCAAATCTGCTATCATGAGTGGAGAACTTCGCCCGGGTGAAGCTTTACCCTCTCTGCGTGTGCTTGCAAGTGAGCTTCGTATAAGTATTATCACAACGAAGCGTGCTTATGAGGAGCTTGAGCGTGACGGTTTTATCGAAACCGTGGCAGGCAAGGGGTGCTATGTAAAACAGCAGAACTCCGACTTCCTGCGAGAGGAAGCGGTGCGCTATACCGAGGAACTGCTCACAAAGGCCTGCGAGCAGGGCAGAATGTGCGGACTTACTCTTGACGATATGAAGGAAATACTTGACTATGTTTACGGAGGTAATTCAGATGAATGAGCTGAGCTTTGAAAACCTTGAAAATGCAATAGAAATAAGCGGTCTGACAAAAAAATATGACGGTTTTACCCTCGATAATGTTAGCTTCAACGTGCCTGTGGGAAGCGTTATGGGTTTTATTGGTCAGAACGGCGCAGGCAAAAGCACGACTATCAAGGCCATTCTTAACGTTATCAACAAGGACAGCGGCAGCATTAAGCTGCTTGGTCTTGACAATATCGAAAGTGAACGGCTTGTAAAGGAAAATATCGCTGTGGTTTTCGATGAAATGCCCTTTCATGAGGTTTTCACCGCCAACCAGATCAACACTCTGTTCAAAGGCTTGTATCTGAACTGGAACGAGGAAACTTTCTTCAGTTATCTTGATCGTTTTCAGCTGCCTAAGAATAAAAAGCTGAACAAGTTTTCCAAGGGCATGAAGATGAAGCTGCAGATCGCAACTGCTCTTTCCCATGGCGCAAAGCTGCTTATCATGGACGAGGCTACAACGGGACTTGACCCTATCGTACGCAACGAGATACTTGATATCTTCCGTGAATATATGAAAGATGAAAACAATTCTATCCTTATGTCCTCACATATTACGGGCGACCTTGACAAGATCGCTGATGGGATAACCTTTATCGACAAGGGTAAAATTCTGCTGACAGGCTATAAGGACGAGATCCTCGACAATCATGGTGTGATAAAATGCTCTCTTGAGGATTACAAACAGATCGACCCTGCCGATATTGTCAGCGCACGCCTTTCCGAATATTCCGCAGAGGTCATGGTTTCCGACAAGCAGTCGTGCAAAGCAAAATACAGAGGTATGCTTATGGAAAAAACCAACCTTGAAGAGATCATGCTTTTCTATGTGAACCGTGATAAAAAGGAGTGGACATAATGAAAGATGTTCAGATTAAAAATCCGCCTTTGAAATATCTTATATACAGCGAACTTGTGATATTACAGAAAAGCATACGCATCAGCGCGATAATTGCCTTGCTTGTACTTGTTGGCTCGGCGGTAATTCAGCTGAGTATGACATACGGCAATTTAGGCAGATATAAAGAGTTTGAAGGACTTGTTCAGTTCATGCCGATGCCGCTTGTCTGGCTGGTTTCTGGTCTTCCCTTTATGTTGACAGAAACCATATCGGAAAGCGCTAATCTTGATACAAGAGCAAACTGGATAAAGTTCCGTCTTTCCACACCTGCGAGTGCTTTACGTCTTGCTCTTGCAAAATATCTTACCCTGCTTGGAATGCTTGCTGTTTCATTTTTCGTATCGGTGATCGGTCTGAGCCTGCTTGCGCTTTGCGGCAATGATGCAATAACAGCACAAAACGTAAAGGTTGGTCTTATGTTAGGGCTTGTTATGCTTATATTAGAAATAGTTATGCAGGTCGCTATGCTGTATTTCCGTTCGCAGGACAAAGCTGCTCTTGTAATGCTTGGTGTTATGGCGGTGATTATCGTGCCTATTTTTCTTAAGCTGTCAGCGGTTGAGGATTCTGACATAGATGTATTTAAAATGCTGCCTAAATTGGCTGAATATTTTCCGATAGTGGCAATGGCTGCGGCTGCTGTGCTTGTAATCGGATTTGTATTGACGGTTATTATTTTCAATAGGAGGGAACGCTGATGAAAGGTCTTTTGTATAAGGAGATAGTTCTATCAAAGCAATGGCTGATATTCTTAGCGTGTTTAGAAGCTGTTTTCTCCGCAGTTGTAATATTTGTTGCAGGTATAGACGGAAGCAGTGACCCGGGCAAAGTTATGACAGTACATATTATTATAGCTTTCGCTATGTATTTTTTAACAGGCGTTCTGGACGACGTATACTTTTCTCACGATGAAAAGAGCAAGTGGAGCATTTTCGTTTCCGCAACGCCCGGCGCAATGAAAGAGCAGATCTTGTGCAAATACTATGTCATTCTCCTTGAAAATCTTTTTATTCTTTTTATCGGTTATATTCTCGATGTAGTTACTACTGTTATTGTAGGTGACGTGACCGCTTCAGCAGGTCAGATATACTTCCTTTTCTTCTGTATATCCCTTTTTATAAAGGCGTTTATTAACGCTTTCAACGTTCGTTTCGGCTCTGACATAGGTAAAACCGCTTTGGGTATTTCTGTGGTATTGGTATTCGGCTTGATCGCACTCTGGTTTTTGTTTGGAGATATTTCCGGTATCATGAATATGGAAAAGTCGCTTATGGATCTGATAACGGAGTTCCTGAATGACGGGGCAGTAATATGGATAATGGCGCTTCTGCCTTATATCGCAGTTGCGGCATACTATATCTCCTATAAAATTTCCGTCAAGACATACAGAAAGGGTGTGGAAAGCTATGCAGAATAAAAAAACCGAAATAAAACGCATCATTATTTTCTGTATTCTTGCGGTCATACCTATGATAATAATCGCCGCTGTAACAAGCGACGGTTTCAAAAATATGTATTGGGCAAATATGGAGGAAAACTGGACCTTGACCGCTGTGGCAGGACTTGGTATGTTAGCTCCTGCGTTGGCTGTGCTTATTACTCGCCTTATAACAAAGGAAGGCTTTAAGGACAGCTATCTGGCAATTAATTTTAAGGGCAATGCCAAGTATTACATAGCTTCAATTATCGTACCACTTTTGAACAATTTTGCAGGAATGTTGTGTTTGTGGCTGTTTTATATGGACAGTTCTTTTTCCGAAACCTTTACAATGGAGAATTTTGATGAGGCTCTGCCGCTAATTCTTTATTCTATTGCAACATCGGTAATTCTTATCCCTCACACCTTTGGCGAAGAGTGGGGCTGGAGAGGTTACCTTATGCCAAAGCTCTTAAAACTTATGAACAAGCCGTTGGCGATAATCGTTGGCGGCATGATCTGGGGGCTGTGGCATGCTCCTTATACGGTTATTGGTCATGACTTCGGAGTGGATTATCCGCTGTTCCCATGGCTGGGCATAGCTGCAATGTGCGTTTTATGTACGTTGATGAACGCATTTATGACTTTCATCACCGAGCGGACAAAATCTATCTATCCCACCTGCTTTATTCACGGCATAAACAACAATATCGGTGCAACTGTTCTTTTGTCAATGTTTGCGAGAGAAGATGTTGTAGCCGAACAAACCTCGGATATAAAAACAGGAATGGATATTTATCCTGCATTGATTGCAGGTCTTGCTGTTATATTCATTGTTTCAATGGTTTTATTCTGCCGCAAAGAAAGAACTAAGCAATGATCATGTTCATTATTGCTCAATCCTATGCAATTGTTGTTATTTAAAAAAAAAGAACGTAAACAAAGCGACCATACAAGAGGATCACTCAAGTATGGTCGTTTTATTCTTTGTCGCTAAGACAAAACGTATTTATTCTGCTTTAAGCTTGAATTCCGAAACAAGTTCATCCAGCATCTGAGCCTGTCCCGAAAGCTCTTCCGAAGCAGCAGCTGACTGTTCAGCAGTAGCGGAGTTGGTCTGAACAACTTCGGAGATCTGTTCCATGCCGGTGGTGACCTGAGTGATAGACTCTGCAGCCTCAACAGAAGCCTTGGAGATCTTGTCGTTTATCACTGCAACCTGTCCGGCTGCAATTGAAACCTGATTCATCATGTCGGATACATTTCCAACAAGCTCACTTCCGTGATTGATAGCCTGAACTGTTCCCTCAATACGGCTTGTGGTAGTCTGAGCCGCTTCTGCAGATTTAGCCGCGAGGTTTCTTACTTCATCAGCAACAACTGCAAAGCCTTTTCCGGCTGCGCCTGCCCTTGCAGCTTCGACTGCGGCATTAAGCGCAAGAATGTTGGTCTGGAATGCGATATCTTCGATAGTCTTGGTGATGTTCTTGATCTCAACTGAGGAATTGCTTATCTCTGTCATAGCAGTAACAAGATCTTCCATCTGTTTGTTTGCTTCCATCATTTTACCGCCGGCTTCTGCAGTCATACGGCTGGCATTTTCTGCGTCCTTTGCATTGAGATTTATCATATCGGAAATGGTCATGATAGTAGCCGAAAGCTCCTCAACAGAGGAAGCCTGCTCGGTAGCCCCCTGTGAAAGTGCCTGTGCACCTGCGGAAACCTGATCTGCGCCTGCGGAAACCTGATTCGATGCGACATTTATCTGACGCAGAGTATCGCTGAGTCGTGATATGATCATTCCTACGGAATCTCTCAGCTTGTAGAAATCTCCGACATAGATCTCTTCAACACCTTCATTGCTGAGGTCGAAATTACCGTTTGCCATATTTGAAAGATTATAGTCCATATTTCCGATGATCTTGTTGAAGTCATCGATAAGTTCCTTGGTTCCTTTTGCAAGCATACCAACTTCGTCCTGGGACTTGACCTCGGGAACAGGGCTTGTGAGATCGCCGTGAGCCAATTTGGTGATACGTTCGGTGCAGTTTTTTATAGGATCACCAATGCTCTTTCCTATCTTTTTTGCAGCAAAAATTGCAGCTACAGTTTCCAAAGCCATAATGATAACTGTAATTATTATAGTGATATATGTATCGCGAAGGAAATCGTTTGAAGGAGCGTATACTGCAACAGACCAGCCATCTGTGCCGCTTATCGGGGCAAAACCGATGAATTTTCTTACACCGTTGAGAGTGTAATCACAGAATCCTGTTTCACCGTTTCTCATTTTTACATGAGCAGCGGCAAGGGTATCATAACCTGCCTGACCGGAAGTATCCGCAGCAGCAAGAGCCTCGATGTTTTCTCCGCTTTTTACGGTTTCGGAATTAGCGTCAGCAATGGTGTTGCCGTTTTTATCTATCATGTAAGCAGCGCTGTTGTCGCTGAACTTTACACCACGCATGATGTTGTTGAGGAATTCTTCGTCGGGAACAAAGAAAATGCAGCCTAATGTGGTAGAGCCTTTTATTCCGTTATCCCACAAAGGCGCAGAAATGTAAGCTGTCAGCTTTCCTGTTTCCGGAGAAACAGCAGGTGAAGAGAAATATGTATTTCCGGCCATTGCTTCCTTATAGAATTCACAGTCCGAGTAATCTTTGCCGTCAAAGATATCTTGGCCATTATTATCAATGATAGAGCCGGATAAAAAGCCGTTTTCTGCGATCAGTGCATTGAGTGTTTCTTCCTTCATTTCGCTGCGGATAGCCGGATTGGCAAGCACACGATTGCAGCCGGCTTCTCTTGCGATGTTTTTATACGTCTGGATCTCCCACTGAATATGATTGGAGCAAAGGATAGCCATTTCTTCCATATTTGTTTTAGCTGAATTGATTGCGGCGTTGTAACTCATAGTCATAGCTGCATCGCTGCATATCAGAAGCGGTATCAGTATCATTACAAGCATTACAACAGTCAGATGTTTTTGGAGGGGCATTTTAGATAAGAATGACATACATATTTCTCCTTTTAAAGATTTGCTCGTCTTGATGTATGACAGTCAGGGAAAAAGCTAACAGGATTGAGATAATCAGACAAACATATATATACCTATATTTTATCACATAATCACTATAAAGTCAACAAAATCCGACCTTTTTCTGCATAAACAAAATTATTGAACATTCAAAATGCTTCCGATAGAAAAAACTTGCAGATATGCAAAAATAATGATATAATGATACTGGGAATACGCTGATTAATGCGAAGCAATTGTTTCGCCGTTTTGAGTAATATTCGAAAGTCCGTCACTGAGAGCATGACGAAAAACGGCAGAAACGATTTAATCAGCGTTTCCTTAGTTACAGGAGGTCATTATATGAACATTATTTTTGATATAGGCATGGTGCTGGGGGATTTTCGCTGGCAGGAACATTGCCGTGATCTCGGATTTTCCGAGGAAGTTATCGCAGTGTTCGGCGAGAGAATGGTGAACGACCCGATATGGGACGAATTCGACCTGTCGATAATTCCGCATGAGGTTCTTATCGACAAGATAGGCAAGCGTTTCCTCGAACATAAAAGGGAGTATGCTCTGTTCTGGCAGGATATCACAAATCTTGTCGTTCCGTTTGGCTATTCCGAGGAGTGGCTGAAAGAACTGAAAGCGAAGGGACACAATATCTATCTGCTGTCAAATTATCCGAAGTTCTTGTTTGAAACACATTCAAAAAACTGGAATTTTCTGAAATATACCGACGGACGGGTGGTTTCATACGAATATCATGTGATGAAACCCGACCCGATCATATATAATATTCTGTTGAAGAAATATGGACTTGCTCCCGAAGAATGTGTTTTTCTCGATGACCGTCAGGTGAATATAAAGGGCGCAGAGGATTGCGGCATCAGGGGGATACTTTTCACCGGCTATGAAGAAGCAAAGGAAAAGCTTTCGGAGATCATTGGATAATAAAGGATATAAACTATGAGATACATAAAAATATATCTTGTGGATTTCTATATAGATTGATTTGGAATTAGTATAACTTTTATTTCTTTACTGCATTTTTTTATGAAAGTTTTTTAGGTTTATCTTGCAAAATTTTGTTCATAAAATAACACTATAATTTGCACAAATGGTTTAGTATAATAGTTATGTATGTTAATGCGTTAAAATCTTGTTTTGCTTTGAGGTGATGATATTGAATAATTACAGCATGACTCTGCCGAATTATACTATTGGCGAAAAAGCGTATGAAAGTATTCCCGAATTCTGCGAGAAATGCGGCAGTACAGCTGTTATAGTCGGTGGAAAAACAGCTATGGAAAAAGCTGCCGAAAAGGTACGCTCACATTCGGGCGGCATAAATATACTGGACGAGATTTTCTACGGCGGCGAATGCAGCTATGAAAATGTTGAAGCGCTTATGAATAACGAGAGCGTTAAAGCAGCGGATATGATATTCGCTGTTGGCGGAGGAAAAGCCACCGATACAGGCAAGTGCCTTGCAGACAAGCTCGGAAAACCTGTTTTTACGTTCCCGACGATCTCGTCAAACTGCTCCTGCTGTACCTGCGTTTCAATAATGTATAAGCCTGACGGTACGTTTATCGAGCCTTATTTCTTCAATAATGCACCCGTTCACGCTTTTATTGATACACAGATACTTTGTGAAGCTCCCGAAAAATATATATGGGCAGGAATGGGCGATACTATTGCAAAATACTATGAAGCCACTATCTCTGCAAAAGGCGAAACTCCCGAGCATTTTAAAGCAATGGGACTTGCGATTTCGCAGATGTGTACAACACCGATTTTCAATAATGGTGCTGCGGCTTATAAGGCCAACATTGAAAAAACACCGACAGAGGAATTCAAGGAAACTGTTCTTGCGATAAATGTTTCAACGGGGCTTGCGTCAATAATGCTCACCCGTGACCACACTCCCGATTACAACAGCGGACTTGCACACGCTATTTTCTATACGCTTACTTCCGTGGGCATTGAAGAAAAGCATCTTCACGGCGAAGTCGTTGCGCTGGGCGTTCTTATCTGCCTGCTTTATGACGGTCAGACCGAGGAATTTAAACGTGTGCGCAAATTCTGTGAAGAGGTCGGACTTCCCGTTCGGCTTGAGGATATTGATGTCAGCGAGGAAACCATGGACAGTCTTGTTCCGACAGTCTGCGGCATGAGCGATGTCAACCATTATCCTTATAAAGTCACTCCCGAAAAGCTTCGTGAGGCTATAAAAACTCTTCAAAGCATATAATGAAAGGAATTGTTTATTATGAATTTTTCAGCTAAAAAGATTATGAGAACCGCTGCTGCACTTCTGCTTACAGCAGCTATGGCAGTAGGATTCACAGGCTGCGGCGCATCAAACAGCGGCAAGCAGACAGTATATGTACTTATGATGGTAGAGAACGGCGCTTTCGTTGATATGAAGGACGGCTTCATTCAGGAACTCCGCGACAAGGGTTATACCGAAGACAAGCTTGAAGTTGTTTACAAGTGCCCTCAGGGCGATGCGACCAACATCAACACTATCGTTCAGGATGCTATCAATCACAATCCTGCAGCTATTGCAACTGTCGGAACACCTGCATCTCAGGCAGTAGTCGGCACAGGCACAGATATCCCGAATTTCTTCATTTCAGTTGGCGACCCTGTTAAGGCAGGACTTATCAGCGATATGAATGCTGCTCCCGACAAGAATGCAACAGGTACTTCCAACTATATTCCTATCAGCGATATTTTCGAGTTTGCAGCAACCCTTACTCCCGATGTAAAGACATACGGAATCCTTTATAACACAGGCGAAGTAAACGCTGTTTCGACTGCACAGAACGCTATGGCATACCTTGATGAAAAGGGCATTGCTTATGTTGAAAAGACAGTAACATCCGCTTCCGAGGTTCAGACAGCTGCAGAAGCACTTGCAGGTCAGGTAGACGCTATCTATGTTCCTAATGACTCTGTTATCCAGTCTGCAATGCCTATCGTTTCACAGATAGCAAGAGAGAACAAGATAGCTGTTTACGGCTCAAGCGCAGTAATGGTCACAAGCGGCGCATTTGCGACAAAGGCTATCAATGATAAGAAGATTGGCGCTATCACAGCCGACAAATTTATCGAATATCTTGAAGGCAAGCCCGTGAACGAAATAATGGCAGAGGTCGTTGCTGCTGATGATGTTCTTGTAAACTCCGACGCAGCGCAAGCTATCGGCGTTACGATCCCCGATGACATCGGCGCACAGGTAGTTACCGATTCGAATTCATAATTCAAGAGGGTAAAATATGAGTATTATTTTCGGAACAGCCCAGCTTGGACTGATATATGGACTGCTCGCTATCGGAATATATATTTCATTCAGAGTTCTGAATACTCCCGACCTGACTGCGGAAGGTTCTTTCACATTCGGACTTGCGGTGTCATCGGTTGTGGCGTCCGCAGGTCATCCGTTTTTGGCGATAATCCTTGCAATAATCGCAGGTTCGGCAGCAGGAGTTGTAACAGGACTTTTGCAGACAAAATGCGGCATTCATCCCGTACTTGCAGGAATACTTACAATGAGCGGACTTTATTCGGTGAATATGTTCGTTATGGGCGAACGTGCAAATGTTACCCTTATCGGCATTGATACGGTATTCACAAAGGCAATGGACGCAATGTCTTTCCTTGATAAGAATATTGTAAAGCTTATTATTGCGCTTATTGTCGTTATTATCGCATCACTTGCGGCAATATATTTCTTCAGCACACATATCGGACTTTGCGTCCGTGCGGCAGGCGATAACGAAACTATGGTAAGAGCCTCTTCTATCAATGTTGACAGAGTGAAGATACTTGCACTTGCGCTGTCCAACGCATTTATCGCATTCTGCGGCGGAATAATCGCCCAGTATCAGTCGTTTGCGGATATTAATTCGGGCGTTGGCATACTTGTTGTCGGTCTTGCTTCGGTTATCATCGGTGAAGTTATCATCGGCAAAAGGGGAGTTACAGTCGGCATAATCTCTGCTGTTGCAGGTTCGGTGATATACAGAATAATCATCGCCCTTGCAACGCAGTATACACTTCTTCCTGCGTATATGCTGAAGCTTATTTCTGCTGTTATCGTTGCGGCAGCACTCTCTGTTCCTGCGATCAAGCAGGCAATGAGCGTGAATAAGCTAAAGAGAGGCGGTGTGTGATATGCTTAAAATTGAAAGCGCAGTAAAAACCTTTTTCAAGGGTACGCCCAACGAACACACCGTTCTTGATAACCTCAGCCTTTCGCTTAACGAAGGCGAGTTTGTGACTATCGTAGGTTCAAACGGTGCGGGAAAATCAACGCTTTTCAACGCTGTCTGCGGTACGTTTATGCTTGACGCAGGCGCGATAATTCTTGACGGCAAGGATATTACATATCAGCCTGATTTCCGCAGAGCCAAAACTATCGGCAGAGTTTTCCAAGACCCGATGAAGGGAACAGCTCCGAATCTTACTATTGAGGAAAACCTTGCCCTTGCATATTCAAGAAAGAAAAAGCCACTTTTCTCCAAAGCGATAACCTCGGCTGAAATGAAGTTTTTCCGTGAAAAGCTCGCTGAAATGGATATGGGACTTGAAGACAGAATGAAAACAAAGGTCGGACTTCTTTCGGGCGGTCAGCGTCAGGTCGTAACGCTGCTTATGTGTACGCTGAATGTGCCGAAGCTTCTTCTGCTTGATGAGCACACAGCCGCACTTGATCCGCAGACCAGCGAAAAAATAATGGAGATAACCGATAAAATTGTCAAGGAAAACAATATCACCACAATGATGATCACCCACAATCTTAACTCTGCGCTTAAAACAGGCACAAGAACCGTCATGATGGATTCGGGCAAGATAATCCTTGACATCGGCGGTGCACAGAGAGATGGCATGACGCTGAATTCTCTGCTTGAAATGTATTCGCAGAAAAGCAACAAGCAGTTTGATAACGACAGAATGCTTCTCACAAGATAATCTCTGCGCAAAGGATGAAATAAAATGATAACATTGAACGATTACCTGTATTCAGGTAATACAGTAATGAAAATACTGAACCAGTATACCTCAGATCTTATGGAAAATGCAAAGGAAACGCATAATCCTATCGATATCGCTCATTGCAATATCCTTATTCAGATAAAAGAAATACTTGAGCATAATGATTTCCTTACATCCCAGTCGCAGAGAATAAAAGAGCTGTATAAGTATATGACAAAAGAGTATCCGTTCCTTGCATTCACGTTCAAGGGCAGGATAAAGTCCCTTATCAGAGCAGAGGAAAAGATAAACGGCTATATTGTGGAGTACATCTACAATTATTACAGACAAAACGGTAAATTCCCCACCGAAGTCGAAATAAAGAACCGCCTTAGCTGCTTCAGGGATATCATTGCATACAGAATTGTTCTGTCGCTCCCCAAGTGTCATGTAAATGAAGGCGATGACAGGACGGTATGTGAGCTTAAATATCTCTATGAGATAGCAAATATTCTCCCGACATTCTTTGAGGAAAGAGGTTTTACGGCAGAGCTTTCTGGAATCGAAGCGGAGAATTATTCACCGCTTATGGACGAAGCTGTTCGCCCATATTTCAGAGATTATATCGTAAACAGCCGTCCTCAGGGCTATCAGTCGCTCCATATCACGCTTTTTGATAATTTTTCAAGATGTTATACGGAAGTTCAGCTCAGAACGAAGGATATGGACGATAATGCCGAGATAGGAAATGCCAATCACTTCGGCTATGAACAGCGTCAGGAAGCAGACAGAATTCGTCAGGATAAAATACCTTTCGGCGTATGCAGATACTTTGATGAAGCATACGAAAGGGTACAGCTTCTTCAGAATATCAACCTTGCTGATATTGACGTCAATATGTTCAAGGCGATAGATAACTACCGTGTTAATGACGGCTGCGGTCTGTTCCGTGGACGTCAGATCCTTCCTTTTGAGCATCTGTCAAGATTTCAGAATGATCTTATAGATTAACTTTGCTGCTCCGACACTTCATCGGGGCAGTCTTTTAAGGATATACTGATTATTGCTGCAGCAAAGCGCAGCGTTTCCTTAGTTTGCCGCAGGAATTTGGCGCCATTTGTTCATAGCATAAACACGTTTTTTTATTTATGCAGTTTATTTTATATGATTCGCTGAAATTCGACGCATACGCTGATTTTTAGCTTTGAAAACATTGACGAAAACAGCTGCGGCTGATAAAATAATCGTATAAACAATATCGGTAAAACCGAAACGGCAGGGTGGGGGAAATGAAAAAGAAAAAGCTTCCCGGAATAGGGGCAAGAATAATAAAATCGGGCGTTGGCGTACTGATATGTATGATAATATACTTCCTTAGAGGAAAATCGGGGATGCCGTTTTACAGCGCACTTGCGGTATTATGGTGTATGCGGCAGTATACGCAGGATACAAAGGATATGGCGCTGCAGCGTATGATAGGAACGTTTATAGGCGCTGTTTACGGACTGATAGTGCTGCTTGTGATACGTCTTTTTGATAATGTGAATGTAATGGTCGTATACATCGTATGTTCGCTTATGATAATCCCGATAATTTACACGACCGTGCTTATCAACAAAAAGAATGCATCGTTCTTTTCCTGCGTGGTATTTTTGAGCATAACCATAACACACAGCTTTGACAGCAACCCATATCTTTTTGTGCTGAACCGAGTGCTTGATACGCTGATAGGAATTGCAGTCGGGGTCATACTCAACCTTGCAAATACGCACAGAAAGAGGGATAATGATACTCTTTTCATAAGCGGTATTGACGCTGTTCTTGTATCCGAGGGCGATACGATGATACCTTACAACAAAGTCGAGCTTAACAGACTTATTTCCGAGGGCGCAAGGTTCACGGTTTCAACCACAAGAACGCCTGCATCGCTGCTTACGCTTATGAACGGCGTTGACCTTAAGCTGCCCGTGATCGCAATGGACGGTGCTGTGCTTTATGATATAAAGGAAAACCGTTATCTTGAAAAAGAACCGCTTGACGCAGATATAAGCAGACGTGCGGAGAAAATAATTGCCGATATGGGCTGTCATTGTTTTGTAAATGCGCTTTATGACAACACGCTGCTGATATATTACGGAGAGCTTGTTAATGAAGCGGAGAAAAAGATTTTCAATACGCTAAGAAGGTCGCCGCTGCGGAATTATACTGATATAAAGTTCAGAACGGAAAATACAGAAGTCCTCTACCTTATGGTCGTAGATACGGACGAGAGGACGGACGCTCTTTACAAAGCGCTTTGCGAAGGCGATATTGCGAGGGACACAAGGATAAATCTGTCCAAGTCGGTCGAATATCCCGGTTACACATACATAAAGATTTATTCGTTGGGTGCAAGCAAAAAGAACATGACGGAGAAGCTGAAAAAGTATGTCGGCGCTGAAAAAGTGGTTACTTTCGGAAGCATTGAGGGCGATTATGATATTTACATTGATGATGACGGCGGAAATTCGGCTGTAAAAACGCTGAAAAAGCTTTATGAGAGCTGAAATAACTAATACTAATACCCACTATGGTTCAATTCACCATAGTGGGTATTCTTATAAAGAAATGATTCTTTCAACATACTGTTTCATTTCAGCTTTTGAAGAAACAGCGTGAGTACCGTTGATTATTTCCGATTTTTTGCTTTCCGGGAGAGAAGCGAATTTCTCCATTGCCTCGGGATTCATTGCAAGAGCCATTCCAAAACCTATGGGCATTTCATTTTTTTCCATGCGGCAGCCTCCTTAATATCATGTTGATATTTTACCGCAGATAAAATTTTTTATTCATGATTTGTACCGCTTGAACTGTTTTCCTTTACGTCTGTACGCTCGGCTATGATATAACGTGGGCGGTGCTTTACTTCCATGTATATCTTGCCGATGTATTCACCGATAACTCCAAGGCTTATCAGCTGTATTCCGCCGAGAAAGCAGACGATACAGGTAAGGCTCGCCCAGCCTGCAACAGTTGCCCCCGAAAAATGCGTCACGACAGCCCATATCGTTCCGATAAAGCTTATTAACGAAATGAGTATTCCCAACGATGTTATAAGCCGCAGCGGTTTAACACTTAGGCTTGTGATACCGTCCAGCGCAAGGGCAGTCATTTTGTACAGAGGATAATGGCTTTTTCCTGCCATTCGTTCATGCCGTTCGTAGCTTACGGTGCTGCTTTTAAATCCGACAAGCGGAATCATTCCGCGCAGATAGAGGTTCACCTCTTCAAATTCAGCAAGCTCTTTCAGCACCTTTGCGGAGATAAGTCGATAGTCGGCATGGTTATAAATGACCTCTGCTCCCATTGCGCCCAGCAGCTTATAGAAGATTTCTGCCGTAAAGCGCTTGAAGAATGTATCGCTCTCACGCTTGCTTCTTACGCCGTAAACGACTTCTGAACCGTTTATGTATTCATTCACCATTTTTTCTATTGCCGTAATGTCGTCCTGACCATCACAGTCGATCGAAACGGTGATGTCGCATTTATCCATTGCATCCATAAGTCCTGCAAGCAGCGCATTCTGATGTCCTCTGTTCCTGCTGAGGCTTATGCCGCTGAAATGAGCGTCCTTTTCCGAAAGTTCACTAATAATGCTCCATGTTCTGTCCTTGCTGCCGTCATTGACAAACAGGATCTTGCTGTCAGCGCTTATTTTTCCTTTTCCAATAAGCGTTTCAAGCTCTTCAAGAAACATACCTGACGTTACCGGCAGGACTTCTTCCTC
>JBJEQL010000123.1:13903-16830 GCA_051881735.1 Oscillospiraceae bacterium | reverse complement strand
AGAGGTCTTGTTTTGCCGTCTGCGCCAACTCTGCCGTAGTCGTAAACACGGTATGTAGTGTTGGAATTCTGCTGGATCTCTGCAATAAGAATTCCCTTGCCGATAGCGTGGAGAGTTCCGGAACGGATGAAGAAAACATCACCCTTTTTTACAGGAACAGAATTTGTTATCTCAAGAAGAGTGTTGTTTTTGATTCGTTCAGCGAATTCTTCTTTTGAAACGTTGCCTTTGAAACCGTAAATAAGCTCTGCGCCTTCATCGCAGTCAACGATATACCACATTTCGGTTTTTCCGTATTCTCCCTCAACACGCATAGCGTATTCGTTGTCGGGGTGAACCTGAACAGAAAGGTTGTCCTTAGCGTCAATAAGCTTGATAAGAACAGGGAAGTTCTCAAAACGTTCGCAGTTTTTGCCGAGGATAGCTTTTCCTTTTTTTTCGATATATTCTGCAAGCGTCATACCTTTTGCTTCGCCGTTGTCAATGACTGAGTTTCCGTCCTTATGACAGGAAAGCTCCCAGCTTTCGGCAACTTTGTCGAAGCTGCAGTCCTTGCCGTAAACATCACGGAGTTTTGTGCCGCCCCAAAGGTAATCCTTGAATGCAGGCTTTAATTTCAGCGGATACATTTTGACATTCCTCCAAAAAACAATTTATCAGATTAATTATACAACATTATTTGAATAAAGTCAACAAAAAGAAAGTATTTGTGCCGATGTATTTGTACTATAAAATAGTATGATATGTTGTCAGGTGAAATTTTATAATGTTGTTTGATGTTATTATATTATATAGTATATATTGTTTTACGATATTTTGCAGGATTTGTTTTGCAATCCTGCATATTTTATGTATCATGTATGAACATATAATTTCGAATTGTGCAATAAATATGTTAAGTAATTTCATAAAATAGGCGAATTGCGTGGTTATTTTACAATTTAGAGGTAAAAATGCAAGCTAAGATGATTAAAATTGCATAAATTTCAAAAAAAGGCTTGACAAATGCTGCCAAGCAATGTATAATAAAACCATAGAAAACAGCAAGGGCGCTGTGAAGAGGCTGCAAAGGCGGAGCCGTATTCACAGTGCCTTTTCTATTTGCTATAGGGAGATTAAGTTTTCCGAAATTATAATTATTGGAGGAATCAATTATGGAAACCACAAACATCTTAGAGCAAGTTTCCGAGAGTACCTCGTCGTTAGTTTTCGGCGTCTGGTTCTTGATCGGCGCAGCTCTCGTATTCTTCATGCAGGCCGGCTTTGCAATGGTTGAAACAGGCTTTACAAGAGCTAAGAATGCCGGCAACATCATTATGAAAAACCTCATGGACTTCTGTATCGGTACAGTAATGTTCATCCTCATCGGCTTCGGACTTCTCCTCGGTGAAGACCTTGTCGGATTTATCGGCAAGCCGGGCTTCGACATCATGACACAGTACGAAAATTTCGACTGGTCAAGCTTCGTATTCAACCTTGTGTTCTGTGCAACGACAGCAACTATCGTTTCCGGTGCAATGGCTGAAAGAACAAAGTTCATTTCCTACTGCGTATATTCAGGCGTTATCAGCGCACTCGTTTATCCGATCGAAGCACACTGGATCTGGGGCGGCGGCTGGCTCGCACAGATGGGCTTCCACGATTTCGCAGGTTCCACAGCAATTCACATGGTTGGTGGTATCGCAGCACTTATCGGTGCAAAGATCCTCGGACCAAGAATCGGTAAATTCGTAACTGACAAGAAGACAGGCAAGGTTACTAAGGTAAACGCTATCCCCGGTCACTCACTTACGATCGGCGCTCTTGGCGTATTCATCCTCTGGTTTGGTTGGTACGGCTTCAACGGCGCTGCTGCAACAAGCGTTGAACAGCTTGGTTCTATCTTCCTTACAACAACAGTTGCTCCTGCAGTTGCAACAGTTACTTGTATGATCTTCACATGGATCAAGTATGGCAAGCCTGACGTTTCAATGTGCCTTAACGCATCCCTTGCAGGTCTTGTAGGTATCACAGCTCCTTGTGACACAACAGACTGCCTTGGTGCGATCGTTGTAGGTGTAGTTTCCGGCTTACTCGTAGTATTCGGCGTATGGCTCCTTGACCACAAGCTTCACATCGACGACCCTGTTGGTGCTGTTGCAGTACATATGATGAACGGTATCTGGGGTACAATCGCAGTTGGTCTTCTTTCTAATCCTAATGTTCCCGGCTATGCACTTGCAGATGCTGACGGCAACGTTCTTGCAGGTCTTTTCTACGGCGGCGGTTTCAAGCTTCTCGGAATCCAGCTTATCGGACTCGTTGCAGTTGCAGCTTGGGCAGCAGTTACAATGGTAATCACATTCATGGTAATCAAGAAGACAATCGGACTCAGAGCTTCCAAGGAGGAAGAAACAAGAGGTCTCGATATCACAGAACACGGTCTTCCTTCCGCATACGCAGACTTCATGCCTGCAGTTTCCAACTCCATCTTCACAGGCGAAAGCACAGAAGAAGCTGCTCCTGCAGCAACAGCAGTTCCTACAGTTTACGAGCGTCCTAATATCGAACGCAGCGCAGACAGCAAGAACAAGTACACAAGAATTTCTATCGTCTGCAAGCAGAACAAGTTTGAAGTTCTTAAAGCAGCTCTCAGCGAAATCGGCGTAACAGGATTTACAGTTACACAGGTTCTCGGCTGCGGCACACAGAAGGGCGCAAGCGAAATGTACCGTGGTGTTCCTGTTGAAGCAACACTTCTCCCGAAGGTTAAGGTTGAAGTTGTAGTTTCCAAGGTTCCTGTTGAAACAGTTGTTGAAACTGCTCGTAAGGCTCTTTACACCGGTCACATCGGTGATGGTAAGATCTTCGTTTACGATGTTGAAGATGTTATCAGAGTTCGTACAGGTGAAAGCGGATATGACGCTCTTCAGGATGCTGAGGACTAA
>JBJEQL010000123.1:0-13803 GCA_051881735.1 Oscillospiraceae bacterium | reverse complement strand
AGTTTGGAGTTTGAAGTTTGAAGTTTGGAGTTTGAAGTTTGGAGTTTGGAGTTTGAAGATTGGAGTTTGGAGTTTGAAGTTTGACGTTAGGAGTTTGGACAATAAAAAATTCCACACTCCACTCTCCTAACTCCAAACTAAATAAAATTCCACACTCCACTCTCCTAACTCCAAACTAAAAAAATTTTCTACACTCAAAAAGTTCCTAATTCAAAATCAAAGTTTCTTATAAATAAGTATCTCAAACTCAATTTCTGTTTCAAGCTTTTCTAAGGCTTCGACCTTGCGGTGTCCTTCTTCACTCGTTTTGTAGTAGTAGGGGGTCATTGAGAAAAGGTTTTGAATATCTGTGTTGTTATCAAGCATTATCTTCGATTTTATAGGGATCTTTTCAAGCAAAGAGAAACCATCCGGCTCTGTATCCTTTGGCTCGTTAAGATACGGATCGTCGTATATCGCCGCCTTAAGCTGCCAGAGATGACGCTCACCGGGTATGACCATTATAAGCGTTCCGTCAGGCTTCAGTACTCGCAGGAACTCCTCTCCGCACCATGGAGCAAAAAGCGTTGTGAGCATATCGCATGAACCGCTTTTTACAGGAAGATGAAAAACGCTGCTTACCGAGAAAAGAATATTTGAAACTCCTTCGGCTTTTGCACGTTTTGCGGCAGCGTCAGCCGCTGTTTTTGATATATCCGTTCCCATAAAGAACATTTTTGGAGCTTTTTTTGCTGCCGAAACGGTGTAAATTCCTTCTCCGCAGCCTGCGTCAAGTACAGTTCCGCCGTCTTTGGAGTATTTTTTTACGCAGTCGGAAAAGGCGTCTATCAGAATGTCATAGTATCCTTTGCTGAGAAAGCTTTTCCGTGCATTTACCATAAGCTTGTTATCGCCGGGAAGCTTGGTGTTCATCTGCTGAACAAGCAGGAGGTTGACATAACCGCTTCGTGCGGTATCATAAACATGGTTTGAAACGCATTTGAAGCTGCCGCTTTCACGGTGAAGCGGTTCACCGCATTTGGGGCAAATATAGTTGTGTAATTCATTCATTGTTGTGCTTTTTCCTTTCGGATCTTTCTTCATGGTTTAAGGGCAGCAAAACTGTGAAAACTATCCTGCCGTCGTTTTTGTATTCTGCATATATTTTTCCGCCGTGAGCCTCGGTTATTGCCCTTGCAGCGGAAAGTCCTATTCCGCTTCCGCCGTTTTTCTGTGTCCGTGCGCTGTCGCTGCGGTAAAACCTTTCAAAAAGACGGTCGGGTTCACACTCGGGCAGACTTTCGCATAAGTTTTCTGTTGAGAATACAGCGCTTTTTCCGTTTTGGGAAAGAGATATGACGATACTGCTTCCCGATGAAGAATACTTTACCGCATTGTCGATCAGTATTGAAGCAAGCTGTGAGAACGCTTCACGGTTTACATCAGCAAATAATTCATTCTCTGCATTAATATCGATAGATACAGCTTTCTGTGAAGCGGATTCTTTGAAATGCTCTGCGGTATGTGAAACTATTTCGGAGATGTTCTCCTTTGAAACTGAAAGCTTCAGTCCGTTTTCGTCCGCACGAGAGAGAATAAGAAGATTCTGCATAAGTTCTCCTAAGCGCAGAGTTTGTTTTTTTATGTTATTGGTGTATTTTGAGCTGCCGCTTGTCAGTTCAAGTGCTTCGGTGTTGGAGAGGATTATCGCAAGCGGTGTTTTAAGTTCATGACCTGCGTTGGTTACAAACTGCTTCTGCTTTTCGATGTTTATGGCTATTGGCTTTATCGCAGCCTTCGAAAGCAGTATTATCAGCAAAAGCATAGCCGCCCAGCAGACAATACCTATCAGCACCGAAATAAAAAGAACATTTGCAGTGTTTCGGTTTTCTCTTGATACATCAAGGAAGAACGCAGTTGTTTCACCGTTTTTTTCATCAATACGATAGAGGAACGACTTATATTTTCCTGAGGTTTTGCCTTTGGCGCTGACGTTGTTTGCATAGACCGCCGCTTCTTCTGCCGAAACTGACGAGATTCGGTCAACGTCGGTGAAAATAACATTCCCGTCCGAGTCGAGCTTTACAGAAAAAAATCGAGCGGAAAGGGCGTTGTCCTCGGTTATCGCATCAACGAAAAACCTGTGCTTTTCGTTGTTCTGCGGAAAGAATGGAGGAACATCTCCTTTTTTCTGGCTTGCGTCAAAAAAGCAGCGTTCAAGCATACGTTCCGATTCGTTATGCGTTATCACAATGTTGGAAATATTTAGCGCACCGAGCAGAACAACAAGCAGTATCGTGATAGCAGTCATTGAAGTGAGGATAAACTTGTTTTGCAGGGTTTTTATCATTTTATTTCCTCCAATGTGTAGCCGGTGCCACGCTTGACCTTGATCTCAGCATTTGCGTCCAGTGCAATCAGCCTTTTGCGAAGATAGGAAATGTAGACCCATACTGCGCCGATATCGGCATCGGAATCATATCCCCACACCTTTGCCATAAGATCATCCGAGGAAAGATAAATTCCCTGATTAAGCATAAGCTGCTCCATAAGACGGTATTCAAGCCGCGGAAGTGTAAACGACTGACTGCCGCAGGAAAGCTGCGATGACTGCATATTCAGCGAAAGGTTTCCGCAGGTCAGTATATCGGGCGTAAACTCCTCACGGCGGCGCAGCATTGCCCTTATTCTTGCAAGAAGCTCTCCCATTTCAAACGGCTTGGGCAGATAATCGTCCGCACCTGCGTCCAGTCCCTCTATCTTATCTTCGATCTGTGATTTTGCAGTCAGAAGCAGGATAGGAGTCCTGCATCCTTTTTTTCGCAGTTCACGCAGAACGTCAATGCCATTCATTCCCGGCATCATTATATCAAGAATAATTCCATCATAGCTGTCCGAAAGCGCATAATCGAGTGCATCCTTTCCGTCATAAACAGCGTCAACAATGTATTTGTGATAGGTAAGTATATCAGTAACAGCTTCAGACATTGCCTGCTCGTCCTCAGCGTATAAAAGCTTCATAAACATCATCTCCCAAGATACATTTTTATACTAAACACCATTTAAAAATTGGAAAAAATCAAGCCGACAATCTTGTAACTGTTGAAAACAACTTTATATTGGATTTCGGCGCAGTTTTTTTCCTGTTTTTTATTGGTGTTTAGGGATACGCTGATTATTGCTGCGGCAAAGCGAAGCGTTCGTTTCGCCGTTTTGAAAAATGTACGAATTTCCTGTCTTTAATGTCATTATGACATAGACATTTTGAAAAACGGCAGAAACGTATTAATCAGCGTTTCCTTAGTATTACATATCAACCTTAATTATACCTTATAACTGTGCTTTTTTCAAGACTTAAAACAAAAAAGGGTATCAGACGATACGTCCGATACCCTTTGGATAGGAATACTATCAATAGTTCTCGCTTCTGACTTCAAAGTAAGCCTGAGGATGATTGCATACGGGGCATACTGTGGGAGCGGAAGTTCCGACAACGATATGTCCGCAGTTGCGGCATTCCCATACTGTTACGCCGCTCTTTTCAAATACGGCTTTAGCTTCAACGTTCTTGAGCAAAGCTCTGTAACGCTCTTCGTGCGCCTTTTCGATAGCCGCAACGCCTCTGAATTTTTCAGCAAGGTCGTGGAAGCCTTCTTCATCAGCTTCCTTAGCCATGCGGTCGTACATATCTGTCCATTCAAAGTTTTCGCCCTCTGCTGCACTCTGAAGATTTTCTTCGGTAGTTCCAAGCTCACCGAGTGCCTTGAACCACATTTTTGCGTGTTCCTTTTCGTTGTCGGCTGTCTTCAAGAAAAGTGCAGCGATCTGCTCATAGCCGGCTTTCTTTGCAACGGAAGCGAAGTATGTATATTTGTTTCTTGCCTGTGATTCGCCTGCAAAAGCTTCACGAAGATTCTGTTCTGTCTTGGTTCCTGCATAAGGATTTTTTGTACTCATATTTTTTCCTCCATTTTGGGGCGTAAATGCCGTTGATAATGCTTTACGGCGCTTACTGCCTTTTTTGTTATTATATCATTCAAAACCTCAGCTGTCAATCAATAAAAATTACAGAATTTTTATTAAAGTTTTGACACTCTAAGTGCGCGTATAGCATTCAGAACGGCTATTATCATTACGCCAACATCGGCAAAAATAGCCAGCCACATATTTGCAAATCCGAATGCGGTCAGAATAAGGCAGGCAAATTTTATCACGAGAGAGAAGATAATGTTCTGATAAACAATGCCAATACATTTTCGGGATATTTTTATTGCCTTAGCTATTTTAAGCGGATCATCGTCCATGAGGACAACGTCTGCGGCTTCAATAGCAGCGTCCGAACCCATTGCACCCATTGCGATGCCTATATCTGCACGCATGAGAACAGGTGCGTCGTTGATACCGTCGCCGACAAATGCAAGCTTTTCTTTAGCACCCTTCTGTGCAAGCAGCTCTTCAACCTTTGTGACCTTGTCAGCAGGCAGAAGTTCGCTGTAAACCTCGTCAACTCCAAGCGAACGTGCAGTTTTTTCAGCTGCCTGCTTACGGTCACCGGTCAGCATCACAGTTTTCTTTATGCCAAGCTTTTTAAGGTTTGCGATCGCTGCGATAGAATGTGATTTTTCACGGTCGGAAATTACGATATGTCCTGCATATTCGCCATTTACAGCAACATGGAGTATCGTTCCTACGCTGCCGCAGTCTTTGAAATCAGCGCCTATTCTCTTCATAAGCTTGATATTACCGACAGCAACTTTATCACCGTCAACAACGGCAGTTATTCCGCAGCCGCTGATCTCCTCAATATCAGTAACTCTTTTTCTGTCGATCTCTTTTCCGTAGGCGCTCTGAAGGCTTTTGCTGATAGGATGTGAGGAAGAACATTCGGCAAGCGCTGCATATTCAAGCAAACGTTCCTTATCAATGGAAGTGTGGTGGAAATCGGTGACCTCAAAAACGCCCTCGGTGAGTGTTCCTGTTTTGTCGAATACCATATATTTTGTCTGCGCAAGCGCTTCAAGATAGTTTGAACCCTTGATAAGAACACCCTCTCGGCTTGAACCGCCGATGCCTGCAAAAAAGCTTAAAGGAATACTTATTACAAGAGCGCATGGACAGCTTACAACAAGGAAGGTCAGCGCTCTGTATATCCATACTGCCCAGTCAGCACCGCTGCCTGAAATGATGCCTATGATGGGCGGAATTACAGCAAGCGCAAGTGCGCCGAAGCATACCGAAGGAGTGTAGACCTTGGCAAAGCGTGAGATGAATTCTTCCGAGCGTGATTTGTTCGAGCTTGAATTTTCCACAAGGTCAAGTATCTTGGAAATGGTGGATTCGCCGAAAGCTTTTGTAGTTTTTATTTTCAGAACTCCCGAAAGATTTATGCATCCGCTTACTATTTCATCCCCGTCACGAACGTCACGGGGAACGCTTTCGCCCGTGAGTGCGCTTGTGTTAAGGCTGGAGCTGCCTTCATATACAACACCGTCAATAGGTACTTTTTCACCGGGCTGCACTACTATAATACTGCCGATCTCAACCTCGTCGGGTGATACCTGTTCAAGCTTTCCGTCAACCTCAATGTTAGCATAATCGGGACGAATATCCATAAGCTCGCTAATGCTCCTGCGGCTTTTTCCAACTGCGATGCTCTGGAAAAGTTCTCCGGTCTGATAAAAGATCATTACTGTAAGAGCTTCGTCGTAATCGCCGCTTTTGCTGTATATTGCAAGTGCGAATGCGCCGATAGTTGCAATTGTCATAAGGAAATTTTCATCGAACGGACGGAGATTTTTTATTCCGAGGAACGCTTTGCGAAGAATATCATAAGCGATAAGAACATAAGCTGCAAGATACAGCGCAAGCTTGACGATCCCATCTATCGGGAGCAGGTGATATATAATTAAAAGAACAAAGCAGACAATTATCCGCACAAGCATTTTCTTTTGTTTTTTTGTCATAATGTTCTGCACTTCAAAGGAAGCGCATTGCCCCTTTCTTTATTTAAATTTGTTTAAAAATCAATTTCACAGTCGGGTTCGACCTTTTTGCAGGCTTTCAGAATAGCTTTCATTACTGCTTTGATGTCTGCGCCGTCGGAAAACTCAACGGTCATTTTCTGCGTCATAAAGCTTACAGTTGCATTTGCAACTCCGTCTGTTTTCTTTGCAGCGTCTTCCATAAGGTTTGCACAGTTTGCGCAGTCAACTTCAATATTGTAGGTCTTTTTCATAATATCATATCCCTTCATATTATTTTATATTAAGCTTATCATCAATTAAACGATTAAACAATTGACGAATCGTTCTGATTGTAGTATAATATATCCGAAAAACATAGTCAATGGGCAGGAAAGTATTATTACCGCAAGGGCGAAATTAATTTCCGTTCGGGACAAAAATATGGGGTGGATATCAATGTCAGAGTTTGAACTTCCGCATTTTCATGATGAGAACGAATCGGTCGAGAAAATGCGCGGACATATTGAAAAAACTGAAAACTTCAGCATAGTTGCGGATATTTTCTCACAGCTTTCCGATATAACAAGGGTAAGAATATTCTGGCTGCTCTGTCATTGCGAAGAGTGCGTGATGAATATTTCGGCTATAATGGGAATGTCAAGTCCCGCTGTTTCGCATCATCTGAAATGCCTAAAATCGAGCGGACTGTTAGTCTGCCGCCGCAGTAATAAAGAGGTTTACTATAAAGCTTCTGACAGCGAGGAAAGCAGGCTGCTGCATATAATGATAGAAAAAATGCTGGAGATAAAATGCCCCGATGAGCATTCTGATGATGTATGCGCACACGATGATGCCTGCGGAAACTTTTCCGATGAGCAGATAGAAACAGCGCATAAAGTTCACGAGTATCTGACAGCGCATATCAACGAGCGGCATACGATAGAGTCGCTTTCGCATAAATTCCTCATCAATCAGACAACGCTGAAAAATGTCTTTCGTGCTGTTTATGGAAATTCTGTGGCGGCACATATAAAAGAACACAGAATGGAAGCGGCTGCAAAACTCCTCGAAGAGGGGACGTTGAGCATTGCAGAGGTTTCAAACAGGGTCGGATATGAAAGTCAGAGCAAATTTACCGCTGCTTTCAAGGCAGCTTACGGCGTTCTGCCTACCGAATATAAAAACAGATAAAAAGTGTAAAAAAATATTGCAAAATATATCGAAATATGTTATAATGTAACAAATTACCATGAAAAATCTGATTCTACCGTTTTTATCCGCTTAAAGCTTCTATTTACTGTTATCTGTTTGTGAGTGTAGGTCAGTTTTTTTTAATCTTACTCCGAATGGGGAGGGATTTTGTGATCAAAGCAAAAAAAGGAATTCGCCGTCAGCTTTTGCTTGTTGTGCTGCTGCCGATAATCCTGCTTGGAATAATAATTAACTGCGTTGGAATAGTTCTTATATCGGAGCTGTATTCAGACAGTATTAATCATCAGCTTAAGGTTTCAACCGACGTCCTTTTGGGCGGTATGGACCTCATGGAAAGCGGCGATTACAGCTTTACGGACGGTGTACTAAAAAAGGGAAGCGCTAAAATCATCGGTTCGGAAATGTTTTACAGCATCAAAGAAAGTGATGATATTGATACAACAGTTTTCTGGGGCGATACACGAGTGCTTACAACTCTTGAAGATGACACGGGCAGTTATTTTGTAAGTACAAAAGCCGACCCTGTGATAGTGGAAAATGTGCTTGAAAACGGCAGTGATTTTTACATAAAAGATATTGTTATCAACAAAAAACACTATATCGGATATTATCGACCGATAATGAACAGCGGAGATTCGGTCGTTGGTATGATCTTTGCAGGAAAAGAGAAGAATTTGTTCTATCGGGAGATATTCCGTATCCTGATGTGGTTTACCTTATTTTCTGTTGCTGCTATTGCCGCAGCAGGTCATGTTTGTCTGCGTTATTGTCACAAGCTGGAAAAGGACATTGACCTTCTGGGCGATTTCCTCGGAAATATTGAGGACGGAAACCTTGACACGGATCTTGATGATGAACTTAAACAGAGAAATGATGAGATCGGCGAGATCGGAAATCAGGTTTCAAAAATGCGTGACGAGCTGAAAAGGCTTATTGAGGTCGATCCTCTGACTTCGCTCAACAACCGCCGCAGCGGTATGAAAAAGCTTGAAAAGCTCCACACCTCGTCTTCGGATTACACTATCGTTATGTGCGATATCGACTTTTTCAAGAAGATAAACGATAATTACGGACATTCGGCAGGAGATGAGGTTCTGACTGCGGTTTCGGAGATGATGCTTGAAAGCGTTGAAGGCTGCGGATTTGCGAACCGCTGGGGCGGCGAGGAATTCTTACTCGTATATGCGCTGCCGTTTGAATCGGCTCTTGAAAAAACGGAAACGCTTAAAGAAAAAATCCAGTCACGCAGGTTTGATTTTGCAGGAAAAGAAGCGTCCATTACGATGACGTTTGGCATAAAAGAGCATACGGACGGCGACAACATTGAAGAGCATATTCGTATTGCCGACCAAAGGCTTTACTATGGAAAGAAAAACGGCAGAAACCGAATTGTCAGCGAAGATCATGAGCAATAAAAGTTCACTTTAAAAAAACTGCACCGATAAGGGGTGCTCCCTTTGCCATTTCGTTTGTAAATAAGCGAAATGAACAAAGTGTGTGGCACGGTACCGGTAAAGACTTCTTTATCGATACTTTCCTAAAATTCGGTGCAGTTTCTTTTATACGGTTATATAATGTCGCCGTGAACAGTCTGATTTCTGCGTATCTTTTTCGATGTGGTCTTGTCGAATTCCGTTTCACGAAGACGAATTCTGCGGATAGCCTTTGCGGTGGAAACAGTCTTGTTTATATCCTCGACAAGCGCTTTGAGCTTTGCTTCGATATCGCTGCGTGAGAGTGTGCCGAGTGCTTCTTTTCCCGGATATACTTCTGCGGTGATAACAGCATCGTCGGTGTAAACGAGAACATCCTCGGCAAAAGGAACGCCGGAGAATTTATTTTCAAGTTCCTCAGGAGAAACATTTTCGCCGTTTGAAAGAATTATAAGATTTTTCTTTCTTCCCGTGATGAAAACGCAGTTTTTCTCATCAACATAACCAAGGTCGCCGGTTTTGAGCCAGCCGTCGGGAGTGATAGTTTCAGCTGTGTTTTCGGGATCTTTGTAGTAGCCCTGCATAACCGAGGGAGATTTTACCCAAAGTTCTCCGTCAACGGTTTTAACTTCGCAGCGGTCTACTACAACGCCAACGTGGTCATCTCTGCCAACGTCTTCCTGAACAGCAGAAGAAATTCTCGGTGAGCATTCGGTCATTCCATAGCCCTGAAGAACGGTTATTCCAAGCTTGCGGTAATCTTCGATGATGTTTGGATTAAGGTAAGCACCGCCGCTGTAAATCGTTTCAAGTCTGCCACCAAAAACGTCCTTTGCAATAAGTGCAGCAGGAATTTCAGGCTTTGCAGCAGCTGCAGCCTTGATCTGCTTAAGAATGGTTTCTGCGATCATCGGAACGAGAAGCATAATGGTAGGCTTAAACAGCTTGAGATTCTTCGCAATTCTCATAAGAGAATCGTTTACGCAGAGTGTTGAACCGTAGCGAATGGAAAGCAGAACATCGCAGGTAAGACAATAAACGTGGTGTATCGGAAGCACGGAGAGAAGCACACCCTCGGGTGAGCTTTCATTGTTGCGGCAGAATACGTTGTCGATAAGGTTTCCGTGTGAGAGCATTACGCCTTTTGATTTGCCGGTCGTGCCCGATGTGTAGATGATCGAAGCAAGGTTGCTTGGTTCAATGTCTGTTTTTTCCTCTGCAGGATATGTTTCAATGATATTCTTGATGTATGTATCAGCAGCCTCGCATTCCGTAAACGAAACAAAGGTCTTAACTTCGGGGCATTTAGCCTTTACAAGTGGGATTATCGGAGCAAAGCGAACGTCAAAGAAGAAAATCTCCGAGTCGGAACGATTAAGAAGATCGCAGATATCATCGGGGGAAAGCTGTGCGTCAACAGGAACGATAACATTGCCGCCGATAACAGTTCCGAAGTAGCTTTCAATATATTCCGAGCTTGTCAGACCAATAACTGCTGCGTGGACGGTGTCGCCGGTCTTCTTGGAGTTCACAAAACCGCAGATGCGTTTTGCATTTTCATAAAAATCTGAGAAGCTGAGGGATTTGATGTCCTCGCCGTCCTTTTCAAGGATATATTCCTTTGATCCGAATTCTGCGGCGGAGTTTGCAATAAGGTCGCGGAGAGTTTTGGTGTTTTCTAATGTCATAGTCCTATACCTCACTTTGCTTTTTTAAGCTTGTTTATGTAATCGGAAGCTTCGCCGACTGTGTGAAGCTTGGCGATCTCTTCTTCATCAACGGTGATGCCGAAAGCATCTTCAACTTCACCGAGAAGAGAGATAAAATCGTAGGAATTGAAACCGAGATCTTCGATAAATTTTGTGTCTGCAGTAACAGTTGAGGGGTCAAATTCAACATAGTTTGCCATAAGTTCAAGAAGCTTTTCCATAATGTTTTTTCCTTTCATTCATTATATAAGTTCGAGAATTTCACCGACAGTTCTGTCCTTGTTTTCTACTGCGCAGAAAAGCACACGGCAGAGATAGTAATAGAAATATTCCATTTCATCATGCGAAACCTCATCGACCTGATATTCAAAGTTGAAGTTAAGTCCGCCGTCCTCTGGTCTGTGCATAATTGTGAGATAGAGCGGCTGTGAAGCAACACCGTTTGTGTACCATGCAGACTTATAGGGGATATCGGGGATATCGGTGTTCTTTGCGCGAAGGCTCATCGGCTGATATGTGATCGACATACAGTCATAAGTTCCGCCCGGTCTTGCGTGACCGTACTGTGTTGTCATACGAAGTACCTTTACGGGGTCGAAGTTTGCATGACGGAAAACCTTGCTCTGTTCAGACTGAATCATTTTGATAGCGTCCATAAACGGAGTTTCGGGTTCGATTATTGTACGAACGGGGTAGAAGTGAACTCTTGTGCCGCCGCTGCGCTTTTCGGAGAGAGTTCCTCGTCTTGCAACAACGGTCTTAATGGAAACGTCTTTCTGATTATCGTTGAACTTGGAAAGAACGGTTCTCATAGCCATCATGATAAGCTGAACGAACGGAACGTTGTTGTCCTCGCAGAATTTCATCAGACGCTCGGTGGGTTCTTGTTCAAGCTTGAAAACAGCAATATCGGCTTGGGTATTTCCGCAGTTGAGAATTACATCACGAAGCTCGGGATTGCCCGTTTCACGGCGCTGGGTGAGGAGTCTGCCCATTCCTGCAAAGTCGGTGTAAATAGGCTCGGGTCCCTTGTACTTCTCAATGAAGTATTCTTCGTCACGCTGTAACTGTGGAGAGTTGTCTTCATAAGCAAGGTCTTTTTTCAGCTGTTCAATGTAGGGATACATCGGCTTAGGCTCGGCATAGCCATATACCTTGTGTGCATAGTTTTCGAGAACATCGGTGTAGAAGCTGATGATAGACGATGAATCCATTGTCATGTGGTTGACCTTCATATAGATGCCGTTGTAGCCGTCGGGCATTTTTATCATGTGTACAAGGTTCATGCAGGAGTTATAGGTCGCCATAGGTTCGGCTGTCCATTTGCGGAAAATTTCGTTACATTCTTCCTCGGTCTTGTCGGAGAAATCATATACCCTGAAATCACGGTCGTCAAACGGGATAACATACTGGTAAACCTTGCCTTCCTCATCTGTGGTAAAACGCAGACGAGCAGAGTCCATGTGCATGATAGCCTGCTTTATCGCACCTTTGAGAATATTGAAGTCGATATCAAGCTTTATGTAAAGTCCTGTGCCGATGTTAAGTACCTCAGCGTGTGAGCAAACTCTGACTGTGTTGTAATGAAGCATCTGCGCCGCAGAAAGCGGATAGCATTGCATTACAGTTCCATTGATAAGAATATCCTTGTGGTAATCTTTCACTTTCATATATCCCGTAATGCCTCTTAAAGAAGCACATTTCCTCCTTTATATTTTTTACTTAACATATTTTGCGAAGAATTCCTTCATTGTTTTATCGCAAAGCTCGTGGTTTTCGTAATATGCGCCGCCGTGTCCTGCGCCTTCGATAATAAGCAGCTCCTTAGGGGATTTGCAGGCAGCATAGTTGATTCGTGACATTTCTGTCGGAACGAAATCATCATCTGCACCATGAATGAAAAGAATCGGGATCTGATTAGTTTCAAGTGCGTCAAGTGTGGAATAATCGGCAGAGTCATAGCCTGCGCTTGCTTTGCAAAGCTCATTGGCAATATTAAGAATCGGGAATGCCGGAAGGTGGTAGTTTTGGGTCAGAACGGACTTGAAAACATCGTGCGGCGAAGTAAATGCGCAGTCTGCAACAATAGCTGAAACATATTCCTGAACCTCAGGAAAGCCCGAACTCATAAGAACGGTCGCACCGCCCATTGAAACGCCGTAAAGGATTATTTTCTTTTCGGGGAAGCGTTCGTGAACATACTTTATCCAGCCGAGCATATCAAATCGGTCAAGAATACCGAAGCCTACATAAGCACCGTCGCTGTTTCCGTGCGCACGGTTGTCAACGGCAAGCACATCGTATCCCTCATTGATAAAGAAACAGCCGATAGTCGGAATGTCGTTAAGCGCCTTGCTTGTGAATCCATGACTTGCAATAACGATAGTGTCGGACGGGTCATCGGCAGCGTAGTAGTAGCCGCAGAGCTTAAGATTGTCCTTTGAACGTATAGAAATATTCTCGCATTTTCGAGCAGACATAATTTGCTGACATTCGTGGATCATAACGTAATAATCCTTCCACTTATAACCGTCAGCCAGTTTCTCAACATTGACTCTGACTTTGTTCTGGCGTGGGATAGTGCGGTTAAAAAGCGTATATGCGCCGATAACCGAGCTAACGGCACCCAAGCCGACAAGGCCGCCTGCGACAGCGGCAATTTCCGAGATACCCATATAAAAAACTCCTTTCGGACAAATTTCGACTACTGGTCGAAATTGAGTTAAAAAGAAATTCGACTTCGGGTCGAACTCCATTAATGATATTTTAACACGTTTTCGACCGCCAGTCAAGTTGTTTGGAAAAAAATATTGCATTGGAAAAAAATATGTGATATAATGCAAATATGCAAACTATTCAGCTATGATATTTATTGATTTTGGAGA
This sequence comes from Oscillospiraceae bacterium, assembly GCA_051881735.1. Taxonomy (GTDB): domain Bacteria; phylum Bacillota; class Clostridia; order Oscillospirales; family Ruminococcaceae; genus UMGS363. The sequence continues at coordinate 622 of JBJEQL010000123.1, read as the reverse complement.
ACACGATGAAACAAGAAAAGCAGGATAAAAAGGAATTGATTTTTGACGCATTGGAAGAGTTGATGGTAACCGTTCCTTATGCCGAGATTTCCGTTGAAGCGATAGCAAAGAAAGCCGGAATAGGCAAGGGCAGCATCTACTACTATTTCAAGAGTAAGGACGAGATACTCTACGAGGTTATCGAGCGCAGCTACCGCAGGATAACAAGGGATTTCTTTGAAACTATCCATAATCTTCCCGAAATGAGCGCTATTGAAAAGATAAAGCGCCTTTTTATCAGTACGGTAAAAAAGGAATTCAGCAAGACCGAGCGAAATATGTTAACAGAGCTTCATATCCTTGATGACAGGGATATACATTACAAGATGAAAACTATCGCTATTCAGGAAATGTCGCCTATTCTGGCTGAACTTTTGAAAGAAGGCGTTTCCGAAGGTTCGATACGCACAGAAACCCCTCGGGAAAGTGCTGAGATAATTGTTGCTGTTATGACGCTTTTCCTTGATGAAACGATTTTTACCGACAGTCAGGAGAGTATCTTAAACAAGCTGAAAATACTCTCACAAGTTCTTGAAACCTGCCTTTGCACAGAAAAGGGAAGCTTTGATTTTCTCTTTGAACC
>JBJEQL010000122.1:15339-17286 GCA_051881735.1 Oscillospiraceae bacterium | reverse complement strand
GAGCATATTGCGGCGGTGCGCAAGGTTAACGAGAGTTATCTTGCCGGAGCGTTCGGTTTCGTATGAAGGAAGTTTTTTAGCGGTTGAATTAACGTGTGTCATAATGATTCTCCTTTTTTGTAAAAGATAAGCTGAACCTTGAAAGTATGTTTATATTTAGTACAAATGTTCAGCACTTTTGTTCTGTTTCATATTATAGAACAAACGTACTCTTTTGTCAAGCGGTTTTTCAAAAAATTTTTTATTTTGATTTTTACTGTCCTGTTTTTTGTACAGGTCATAGAACGGATACACTTTTTTGAATGAGATTGATAATTTTTTAACTAACGAAATGATGTAAAGGAGGGTTTCCATGAAAGGTGTCATATTATTTTTGGACGAAGAGAAGCCATTTTCTGAATACAGTCGTTATCTTCCGCTTGTGTCGGAAAAGCGCCGTGAAAGGATAGCACGAATGGCGAAAGACGGCGACAGAAAACGTTCGCTTTTTGCGGAACTGCTTATCCGTGATATGGCTTCAAAGCAGTTAAGAACGGTTCCCGAAAAGCTTGAAATAAAAAACGGAGAGTATGGAAAGCCTTTTATCGCAGACCATGACGACTATGACTTTTCAGTTTCACATTCGGCAGGGGCGGTTGCGTTTGCAGACGGTTTTTCTGCGGTCGGTGTTGATATTGAGCTGATAAGACCTCGCAAAGTCAACGCTTCGGAGCGTTTTTTCGCCGCCAATGAGCTTGAATTCATAAAAACGCACGGGAATTCGGATGAAGCCTTTTTTGAGATTTGGACGAAAAAGGAAGCATATTCAAAAATGCTCGGAAAGGGTCTGGCGGCAGGCTTCGGGTCGTTCGATGTGACGGATGAAAGCTTAGGCTGCGGATTTTTTACAAAAATAATTGACGGATATGCTTTTTCTGTATGTTCGAGGGAAAATCTCGATTTGCTGAAATTTGCGGAAATGACCGAAACGGATTTAATAGAAAGGCTTTCCGAATGGTTGTGATTCATTTTATATTAACAAAACGTTTACAGTTTATCTCCATAATTATGCAGTAGTTTAAACGTACAATAGGTAAAAGGGCAATACAAGTTTTGGATGAAATGACAGCAAAGAAGGGCGATATTTATGAGAAAAGAAGTTCGAGCGGCGTATATTGACGGGAAGCTGACCCACGAAGTTGTGATCTATCCCGATGTTTACCAAAGTCCCGATACATCAAATGTCGGCAGGGGATTTTCGGAGCTTAGCGTTGAGGGAATGTTCTGTTATGGGTTAAAGGTCATTGTAAAGCTGATAAAGCATTTCAAATATGACTATGATAAATGGTATGATTTTCTTGTTCGTATGACGGACTATACGCTTATCGCTCCCGAGTGCTGTTCAATGGGCAGGCGTTCCGTTTACTGGGATATGCCGGATTATTCGCCCGAGGAAATACTTGAACCGATCGTTATGCCGAACGGAAACAATAAGCGTTTTTATCCCTGCGACGAGTGCGGCAGGAACAAGCTGCTTTTTGCCGAATATGGCGCAGATTCGGGGTTTTGCCTTAATTATAAAAACTGCGGATATGTTGCGAAGCACTACCGTTATAACCGACCCGACAAAAACCGGTACTCTATCGGACGTTATAAAGAGTATTACGACCTTTATATGAGTGCGGATATCGACCTTCTGCGTGTTATAAATGATACATTTTCGCTGTTCGGTGAAATAGTACGGTTCGTTTTCGACGGTGACCGTATGCCGATTATTTCGGATATGCTGAAAGTCTGCGAAAAGCTTGGAATCGAACCGCCCGACTTGAGCGGCATACCCGAGGACGGCTTTGGAAAGGGTCGCCGAGGCTTTGACTGCATTGGTCTGATAAAGGATTTTTGACGAATTAAACAAGGAGGAAAACACAATGAAAACAAAAGCAATTATTTCCGCTGCGCTTTGTGCGC
>JBJEQL010000122.1:0-15239 GCA_051881735.1 Oscillospiraceae bacterium | reverse complement strand
AAGGAGGAAAACACAATGAAAACAAAAGCAATTATTTCCGCTGCGCTTTGTGCGCTGATACTTACAGCCTGCGGAAGCAGCATGAACGACAAGAGTGCAGCAAGCATAGCTTATGATAACGGAGCAAGCTATGAAAGCTATTCATACGATGAATACAGTTATTCCGATGAAGAATACGTTGAAGTAAACGAAGAGGCGGCAAGTTCCAATGTTTTATCGGACGGAAGCGAAGCGGACAGCACCCTTTCAGCCGACAAGATAAAAACAGAGATGCTTGTCTATACCTGCAATATGACCGTTGATGTTCTTAACTTTGATGAAGCTATCGGCAAGTTCAAGGAAAGCCTTGAAAGCTACGGCGGTTTTGTTGAAACGGAAAATTACAGCGATGGCGGCTCGGACAGCAGATGGTACTATGAAGATGCTGACAAGTGGCAGTCCTATTCGGCTACGGTTCGTGTTCCGAGTGCAGATTATGAGAATTTCTGCGCAGCTGCGGCTGAACTGGGCGATCTTCGCAGCAAGAACGCTTCTGTTGAGAACGTGAGCAGCGAATACTATGACTTGTCTACAACACTTGAAATATATGAAGCAAAGGAAGAACGCTACATAGCCTTGCTTGCGGATATTACAAGCGACGAGTATGCTGTTGCAGTCGAAAGAGAGCTTACCGACCTGCAGGTAGATATTGCTAAGATAAAGACAAGAATGAACGAGATCCGCACCGATGTTGCCTATTCCTTTGTGAATATACGCATAAACGAGGTCAAGGAATATACGGCTGAACCGGTACAAACCGATACCTTCGGTCAGCGTCTTATGAACACACTTTCCGAAACGGGAGAGGGCTTCCTCGACTTCCTTGAATGGGCGCTGTTTGCTCTGATAGCAATGTTCCCATATCTTATCCTTATCGGTATTATCGTTTTGATAGTTATTGCGATAAGAAAGAATATCAAAAAGAAAAAAGCTTTGAAAAAGGCAGAAAAGGCAGTTTCCGGAATGATTTCCGAAGCATCGGAGGAAAATAAAACAGAATAAAATCAGAATTCCGTGCGGATATGAACGTTTCTGCACGGAATTTTTATATTTTATAAATACCAAAACTATTGACTTGAAGAGCCTTTGGTGATAAAATTAAAAAGGAAAATATCGTTTCTGAAAGGAAGTTACTATTATGAGCAAAATTCTCGTTACAGGCGGCGCAGGCTTTATCGGAAGCCATACCTGTGTAGAGCTTCTCGGTGCAGGTTATGACATCGTTGTCCTCGATAATTTCTGCAATTCCAAACCCGAAGCACTCGACAGAATAAAGAAGATCTCAGGCAAGGACTTTGCATTTTACGAAACAGATCTGCTTGATTTTGAGGGCACGGAAAAAGTTTTCAAGGAGAATAAGATAGACGCAGTTATCCACTTTGCAGGACTTAAAGCAGTTGGCGAATCCTGCGCAAAGCCTGTGGAGTATTACCATAACAATCTGACAGGCACACTCAACCTTATCCGTGCAATGCGTGAAAACGGCTGTAAGAAAATCGTTTTCTCATCCTCTGCAACAGTATACGGAATGAACAACCCTATCCCGTTCGTTGAAACTATGCCCACATCGGCAACAAATCCTTATGGCTATACAAAGGTAATGATCGAACAGATACTTATGGATACAGCGAAAGCTGACAGCGAGTGGAGCATTTCACTTCTGCGTTACTTTAACCCTATCGGAGCGCATGAAAGCGGATTGCTTGGCGAAAATCCGAACGGGATCCCGAATAACCTCATGCCTTATATCGCACAGGTCGCAGTTGGAAAGCTTCCCTGCCTGAGCGTATTCGGCAATGACTATGATACTGTTGACGGAACAGGCGTCCGTGACTATATCCACGTTGTAGACCTCGCAAAGGGCCACCTCTGCGCAGTTAAGTATGTCCTTGAAAATAAGGGCTGTGAAGCAGTAAACCTCGGAACAGGTAAGGGCACAAGCGTACTTGAGCTTGTTAAAGCATTTGAAAAGGCTTCGGGCAAAACTATCAACTATAAGATAGTAGACAGACGTCCGGGCGATATTGCAGAGTGCTATGCGAATACAGATAAAGCGAAGAAACTCTTCGGCTGGACAGCACAGTTCGGCGTAGATAAAATGTGTGCAGACAGCTGGAACTTCACCGAGAAGAATCCAAACGGAATGTGATTTTTTAGTTTGGAGTTTGGAGAGTGGAGTTTGGAGTTGTTTTGAATTTGAAAAGTTGAAAGTGGAAAGTGGAATTTTTTGTCTGCTTTGCAGACGGATATTGATTCTACACACATTAAAACAGCGCTTGCGTTTGTCTTTATCGGCAAACGCAAACGCTTTTTTAGTTTGGAGTGTGGAGAGTGGAGTTGTTTTGAATTTGAAAAGTTGAAAGTGGAAAGTGGAATTTTTGTGTCTGCTTTGCAGACGGATATTGATTCTACTAAAATAAAGGAAAATGATCTGCGCTGAAATCCAATATAAAACTGTTTTCAACAGTTACGAGATTATCGGCTTGATTTTCTACAAATTTTAAATGGTGTATAGTATAAATACAATTCCACTTTTAACTTTTAACTTTTCACATTAAAAAACTCCACACTCCAAACTTCACTCTCTAAACTCATTCATTACTTCAAATAAAAAGTATTATCCATAAGCAGATACGCTTGCGGAAATGCTCGCATAAAGTTCCACACGCCAATTCCTTCAAGTGAATACTCCCGTGCAAGTTCAAGCTTCGCTTTAACGCTGCGGACATCCTCAAACCACACGATATGTTCTCTGCCGTTTTCATCAAAATAGGTATAATACGGACTTTGCGAGGTTTCGTCAAACATTATCGGTACGTTATACTCTGCAGCCCGTGCAGCGGCGGTTTTGTTTCCTATGACCTCGGCGGCGCTTTCGCCCTGCACAAACGGCAATGTCCAGTCGTAGGCATAATTCGGCATACCAAGATATATTTTTTCTGTCGGTATTTCCGTAACTGCATACTCCACCACTTCACGCACTTTGTCGATGGGTGCAATGGCTAAAGGCGGTCCGAACTGATATCCCCATTCATACGTCATAAGGAAAGCAAGGTCGGCGCTCTCGCCAAGTGAAGCGTAATCGTGCGATTCATACAGCGTTCCCATCTGCGCTGCGCTCGTTTTCGGTGCAAGGTCTACGTTCAGGACAAGTCCCTCGGCGTGGAGGCGGTCGGATGCGTTTCTGACGAAAGCTGAGAACTGTTCCTTATACTCCGCAGGAACATATTCCATATCAATATCCATGCCCTCGGCGCCTTTGCGTTTAATCTCGTCTATCATCTGGGTAAGGACTCTGTTCTGAAACTCTGCATCGTTCAGCAGCGGAACAAGCTTTCCCGATGAAAAGCTGCCGTCTGCGTTGACAAGCGAAAGGCTCAGCAGGACTTTTGAACCAAATTGGTGGGCGATGTTTACGACTTCTTCGGTGTTGGGAATAATCAGCGTTCCGTCCGGTTCAAAGCCGTAGCCGAAAATGATCGTATATTCTGCAAATGAAGCGACCTGACGGAGAATATTGCGGTTCACTCCGGGATAGACAAAGCCGCTCAGACTTAGATCACCCGATTTTTCACCCTTATAGCTGATAATGATAGTTTCTCCCGGATAGATATACTCACGGGAGGCAAGCTGCAGATTGTTCCGCACAAGCTGACGGGCGGTCGTGCCGTATGCAAGGGCGATGCTTTCAAGCGTTTCTCCGCTTTGTACTGTATGCACAACATCGGGGATAAGGATAAGCAGCGCCTGACCGACAGCAAGGTTATCGGGCAGAGAGAGGGAATTGTCTGAAATTATGCGCCCCGGAGATACTCCGAAGCTTTGAGCGATCGATGAAACGGTATCGCCCGATTGTACGATGTAGATTTCCATTTGTAATTACCTCGGTTCCTTTTTTCGTTGACATATCTTATTAATTGTATTATAATTAATGTAGTATTTATGCTTTTTTTAAGGAGGTTTCTGCCGTGGCAAAAATTGATTATGATTATGTATGGACAGACAAGAAAAGAACTATATTCGGTCTGCCTATCTCGTTTACACGTTATATCCTCACCGAGAAAAAACTTATCACCCGAGTTGGCTTTCTCTCTATCCGTGAAGATGAGGTAGAGCTTTACAGAGTTTCGGATAAAAGTCTGCAGCTGCCGTTCGGACAGCGCATTTTCGGCTGCGGAACTGTTACGATAAACTGCCGTGATACCGACACTCCGGTCAAGGTCGTACAGTCAATAAAAGAGCCGAGAAAGTTTATGCAGATACTTGAAGAAAACGTTGATGTCCAGCGTGACCGTTACAGAGTCCGCGGCCGTGACATGATAGGCGCAGGACTGGAAGACGACGGCTGCGATTGTGATTGCGCAGACGATGACGATCTTGACAGGTGATATAAATGACGCTTGATATCAAGGAAACAGAAAGCTGCTGGGAGTTCCTGCGCAAGACAGAGCTGCCTATTTTTATCTACGGAATGGGTGACGGCGCACTTAAAATAATGTCCGTTTTTGAGCAGTATAAGATACCCGTCGCAGGCTTTTTCGCAAGCGATGAATTTGTGCGAGGACACAACTTTGAGGGTCATCTTGTGCATAAGTTGTCGCAGATAGAACAGCTTATAGACGAATTTGTGATAGTTCTTGCTTTTGCAGCAGGCTATGAAAGCCTTTATAAGCGTGTGAACGAGATAGCTGAAAAGCATCTGCTGCTTGCGCCCGATGTTCCCGTTGCAGGGGGCGGATTGTTCGATTACGACTACTTCTGCGCAAACAGAGATAAGTTTGAAGCTGTTTATGATAAGCTTGCAGACGAACGCTCACGCATGACATACGAAAATGTTATAAATTTCAAAATAAGCGGAAAAATAGAGTATCTGAATGCCTGCACTTCGGATAAAAGCGAGGTTTATGACGCTCTTGTGAAGCTTGGAAATAAGGAAAGATATGTCGATCTTGGCGCATACAACGGCGATACTGCTCTTGAATTCGCCGAAGCTGCAAACGGCAGTTATGAGCATATCTATGCATTTGAACCGAACCCGAAGAACTTCCGCAAGCTTTGCAAAAATACGGAACAGCTTCACGACATTACAGCGTTCAATGCTGCGGCATGGAACGAGGACACGGTTCTCAAATTTACGAAAAATGAGGGCAGAATGGCTCAGAATTCAGCTAAGGGCGAGGTTGAAACAACGGCGCTTTCGGTAGATAATGTTATAGAGGAGCAGGTCACGCTGATAAAGCTTGATGTTGAAGGCTCAGAGCGTGAAGCGATAGAGGGTGCAAGGCGGCATATAACGGGCGGTGCAGACGTTATATCTGCGCTTTACCACCGAAATGAGGACTTGTTTGCGATACCTTTGCAGCTGCTTGAAATGAACCCCGATTTGAAGCTTTATGTTCGTCATCAGCTTTATATCCCAGCGTGGGAAACTAATTTGTATGCGATTAATCGAAAATAAAAGGAAGATTTGAAAATGAAAAGAACTGAGATCAAAAAATTATATGAAAACAATGCGGAAAACGGCTCGGTTGTTACGGTCTGCGGCTGGGTGAAGTCTATCCGTGTGAGCAAGGGACTTGCATTTTTGTCTATCTCGGACGGAAGCGGCTTCAAGCCTTTGCAGATAGTTGCCGAGAGTGAAAAAGTATCGAATTTTGATGAGATCTCACACATAAACACGGGCGCTGCCGTTTCGGTGAGCGGAAAGATCGTGCTTACGCCGAATGCAAAGCAGCCGCTTGAAGTCAATGCGGAGAGCATTGCTGTTGAGGGAGCGTCGACACCTGATTATCCTCTTCAGAAAAAGGCGCACAGCCTTGAATATCTGCGTACAATATCGCATCTGCGAATGAGGACGAATACTTTCCAGGCTGCGTTCAAGGTGCGTTCTGTTGCTTCGCAGGCTATACATCGCTTTTTCCATGAGAACGGCTTTGTATATGCGCATACTCCGCTTATCACAGCGAACGACTGTGAGGGTGCAGGCGAGATGTTCCGTGTAACTTCGTTCGACCTTAACGAGATACCGAGGGCAGAGGATGGTTCTGTTGATTTCACGCAGGATTTCTTCGGAAAACCTGCATCGCTGACCGTTTCGGGACAGCTTGAGGGCGAGTGCATGGCAATGGCATTCGGCAAGATATACACATTCGGTCCTACGTTCCGTGCCGAAAAGTCTTACACTCAGCGCCACGCTGCCGAGTTCTGGATGATCGAGCCTGAGATAGCTTTTGCCGACCTTGAAGACGATATGGAGCTTGCCGAGAGTATGCTGAAATATGTTCTTCGTGCGCTGCTTGATGAATGTGCGGATGAACTGAAATTCTGCAACGATTTTTATGATAAAGGCTTGCTTGAACGTCTTAATGCAGTCGTGAACTCTGATTTTGCAAGGGTCAGCTATACCGAAGCTATTGAAAAGTTGGAAAACTGCGGAGAAAGCTTTGAATATCCCGTGTTCTGGGGCTGCGATCTGCAGACCGAGCATGAGCGTTATCTGACCGAGAAAATTTTCGGCAAGCCTGTTTTTGTTACCGATTATCCGAAGGAGATAAAGGCTTTCTATATGCGCCTTAACGATGACGGAAAGACGGTTGCGGCTGTCGATCTGCTCGTTCCGGGCGTTGGCGAGCTTATCGGCGGAAGTCAGCGTGAGGAAAGACTTGACCTTCTCACCGCAAGAATGAATGAACTCGGTCTTGATACGAACGCTTACGACTGGTATCTCGACCTTCGCAGGTATGGCGGTGCGAAACACGCAGGCTTCGGTCTTGGTTTTGAGCGCCTTATAATGTATGCAACAGGAATTTCCAATATTCGTGATGTTATCCCGTTCCCGAGAACCACGGGTTCAATATATTGATTGTGAACGAAGTTTTAACAATATGCAAAAGCTTTTGAAAAGACTTGCATTTTGTTTCGTAATGCTATATTATATTATATGGTGCAAATTTAAAAATGTATTTGCAGGGAGTACAACTGTTTTTTGAGGGAGTAACAGCTTACCAAAAAAACTGCTGTAATTTGTGAATTTTTACGAGTTTTATCAGAACATTTGAATGGAAGGAAGATCTATTATGTTGCTTACAGAAATGAATAAGGCACAGCTTGAAGAATTCAAGGCTGAAAACGAAAAGGCTTATGAAGCTTATAAGGCAAAGGGACTTAAGCTCAATATGGCAAGAGGAAAGCCCAGTGCTGATCAGCTTGATATTACAATGGATATGCTCGATACTCTCAACAGCAAGTCCGACTTGAAGTGTGAGGACGGCACAGACGCTCGCAACTACGGCGTTCTGACAGGTATTCCCGAGGCGAAGAAACTCTTCGCTGAAATGCTCGGCGTTGAGCCTGAAATGGTTATCGTTGGTGGCAACGCAAGCCTTTCCCTTATGTATGATTCAATCGCAAGAGCAATGACACACGGCGTTCTTGGCAGCGAAAAGCCTTGGTGCAAGCTTGACAAGGTTAAGTTCCTCTGTCCTGTTCCGGGTTATGACCGTCACTTCAGTATCTGCGAGAATTTCGGTATCGAGATGATAAACATTCCGATGACTGAATCGGGTCCTGATATGGATATGGTTGAAAAGCTCGTTTCCGAGGATGATTCGATAAAGGGTATCTGGTGTGTTCCGATGTATTCAAACCCTGACGGATTCACTTACTCCGATGAAACTGTAAAGCGTTTTGCAAACCTTTCTCCTAAAGCTAAGGATTTCCGTATTTTCTGGGATAACGCATACTGCGTTCACCACCTCTCGGATACCCCCGATAAGCTTCTCAATATCTTTGATGAATGTAAGAAGACCGGCAAGGAAGATATGGTGTTCGAGTTCGCTTCAACATCAAAGATCAGCTTCCCCGGCGCAGGCGTTGCAGTAATGGTCGCTTCAAAGGCAAACATCGCACAGATCGAGAAGATCCTCGGTATGCAGTATATCAGCTATGATAAGATCAATCAGCTCCGTCACGTTCGTTATTTCAAGAACCTTGACGGTATCATGGCTAAGATGGATCAGCACAAAAAGATCATTGCTCCGAAGTTTGCGCTCCTTCTTGATATGCTTGAAAAGGAACTCGGTTCACTCGGCGTTCTCACATGGCATAAACCTAACGGCGGATATTTTGTATCGGTTTATACTCTTAACGGCTGTGCAAAGCGTGTTGTTGAGCTTTGTAAGGAAGCTGGGGTTGTACTCACAGGCGCAGGTGCGACATATCCTTACAAGAAAGACCCCGATGATAAGAACATCAGAATCGCTCCGACATTCCCACCGATGGGTGAACTTGAAACTGCAATTGATATCTTCTGTCTTGCCGTTAAGATCGCAAGCGCAGAAAAGCTTCTTTCCGAATAAAACAAAACCGGCTGCATTGTTAGGGAAGTACCATTAAAGAAGTTTATACTAAACACCATTTAAAATTTGGAAAAAATCAAGCCGACAATCTTGAATATAAGCGATTTCGGCGCAGATTTTTTCCTGTATTTTATTGGTGTTTAGTATTATCGGTACCGAGCCACAAACTTTGTTCATTTCGCAAAATAACATACGAAATGGCAAAGGGACACCCCTTTCTGCAGCCGGTTTCAGAATAATTGGACATTTTTAAAAGGAGAATTATGACATACTGTAAAAACTGCCATAAAATGAGCAAGGACGATGATTTCTGTTCGCATTGCGGTTCTGCCGTATGGGGCGAGGACTATGTATCGCAGGACGCTTCCATCCGCTGCGATACGTTGGATAACCACAGCCACGACAAGGTCACATACAGCAAGAGCGAGCGTGGCGAGGGCGTACATATACCTGAGGGATACAAGCCGTACAATCCCACAAATCAACACTATGACAAAAAAGCCGACACAGCCAAAAAGAGTTCAAAAGCTGCATCGGGCATTGTCAAAACGGTGATCACGCTTGTTGTGATAAAGATGATTTTTGAAATGATAAGCCAGTTTTTCGACTGATAGGAGTTATTGTGTAAGAAATGCTACACCCTTAGCAAGGCGCAGTTCGCAGTCCTTGAAGTGCCCTCCGCTGTTAAATTCAAATTTGCAGTCGGAGTTTGTTCGGTTAAATTTATCATAAGTTAGCAAGGTCATGTTTTCAACCGAGGACATGACTTTGTTTTTTGTTTTTGCTTCTTTATCGCCAAGGCTGAAATAGAATCTGCCGTTCGGGACAGGCTTGTTTTCAATGTATTCGTCAAATTTTGGGAACCACAAAGAACCTGAACAGCTTGCGGCACCGTTAAAAAGAGCGCTCTCATAACAGCACCAGAGTGCAAAAAGACCGGAAAGGGAATATCCTGCGATAAAACGCTTATCGGGAGTGCCGAATTCAGCTTCAACTGACGGAATAATACTGCTTTCAAGTGTTTCAAGCGTTGATTTTGCATTTCCGCCGAAAGCTTCGTTCCCGAAAACGGCAGGAGCTTTCCAGGGTGAAAGAGCATCGTTCCAGTTTTCCGTTTCAAACGCAATTAAGCGAAAATCCGCCGCTGTCATCTGCCGAGAAAGGGTATAGACCTTCTCGGCGGTGCTGCGTGAATTTTCGCTCATTCCGATATAAATATGTATGCTGCCGCTGCCGAAAGTGTGCGTTTTCATTGTGAGCCTCCGCCGACAATAAAGCTGTAAATGTCACTTTTCTTAAAGCCTGTCAGCGCAGCAGTTTCCTTGCAGGCTGCGGATGGTTTTACGCCCGAATCAATAAGCTTCTGCGCCTGTTCGGCAGCTTGTTCAAGCGTAAGTGCGGCGGTGTTTTCCTCGCCTTTATATCCCTCGACAACAAGGACGAACTCGCCCTTTGGTGACATTGCTTCATACATTTCTATCGCTTCGGATAATGTGGTGCGAATGACTTCTTCGTGTATCTTCGTAAGCTCACGGCAGAGTGAGATTCGTCTGTCACCGAAATATTCCAGCATATCTTTAAGTGTCGCAAGCAGCTTGTGCGGCGCTTCGTAGAAAACGAGCGTATGCGTATCATGTGAAACGGATTTGAGATGCTCGTAGCGCTGTTTTTTCGTTACGGACAAAAAGCCCTCGAAAGCAAATCTTGAATTCGGAAGATTGGAAAGTGCGACTGCGGATGCCATTGCAGTAGGTCCGGGAACGACTTCGGTTTCAATGCCGTTTTCAACGCAGAGTGCGATAAGATCTGCGCCGGGGTCGGATATGCACGGCATTCCTGCGTCCGAAACAACGGCGCAGTTTTCTCCCTCAAGAATGCGTGAAACTATGCCCTCGCATATCTGTCTGGACGAATGCTCATGAAAGCTGACGAGTTTGTTTTTTATTTCAAAATAGTTTAGAAGTTTCAGCGTGACTCTTGTATCTTCCGCACAGATGAAATCGACTTTTTCAAGTGTTTCTACCGCACGGTAGGTCATATCGCCGAGGTTTCCTATCGGCGTTCCCACAACATATAATTTTCCGGACATTTTTATACCCCGTATATTAGTAGTTAAGGCTGCTTCCGCCGATAAATTCACGGACGAGCGAATTTGTCGGAACAAGTTCTTCCGACAGCGGTTCAAGCTCGCTCAGAACTTTAAGCATTATATCGCCTTCTTCGATCGCTGCAAATGCTTCACGGTTGTTTTCAACATCTTTTTTGAGCATTTTTGCATAAACGGACGCTTCATACGGTAGGAATGAATCGATTTCGATCGTGGCACGGTTCTTATAAGGCATGATATATTTTTCCTCGCCGTTTGTGACGCTTCTGAACATATCGAAAACATCTTCAAGGCTGCGGCTGCGGAAAAGGCGGTCACGGTTAAGGCGGCGCATAAGTCTTATCTTGCGAGGATGGAGAGTATATCCGAACCTTGTGCGTATTCTTGTTCTTACGCTGACGTACATACAGGTCGTGAAATCGTCCGAATCGCCTGTGACTTCGGGATTAAGGGCGTGAATGCCCTCGATGATGATTATCTCGTTGTTTTTGCGAGCAACGGGGATAGAATCCGAGCGTGACTGTGTTGTAAAATCAAACACGGGCATATCGACAGGTTCGCACTTTGAAAGCTTTTCAAGATGTTCGGAGAACATGGGTATGTCAAGGCGGTAAGGGGATTCAAGGTCGGGTTTTCCTTCCTCGTCAACAGGGAATTCTCCTGCGTCAGCCGGGAGAAAATAGTTGTCCATTGAAAGGGTGTGGACAAAAAGTCCCTTTTGACCGAGAAGATTTGCGAGGCGCAGCGCAGTAGTTGTTTTGCCCGAGCCTGACGGGCCGGAAAGCAGTACAAGTGGTTTTTCCTCACGGCTTGCATAGATCTTTTCGGCAGCGGTGCGGATCTGCTGCATATATATCCTTTCGGAACTTTCGATAAATCGCTCTGCATTGTTTTCGATACCTGAATTGATGTTGTCTGTGCTTATAAAATTATAGTTATTGTCCATGTCAAGCAACCTTTCAATAGTATTTATTTATATTATATATCATTTTTTTCCGATTGTCTATATAAAAAATGCATTTTAATTGTGGATCAACATAAAAAAGCAGAGTTTTTATATACCTATTTATAAAAATAAAAAACCGAGATGTGTATATATTTGTACAAATAGCTAAAAAACATTCGCTAAATTCTATACTTGTTTTTATTAATATTATTTGACTAATGTTGGAAAATATGCTATAATACTTGTGAAGTATTTTTGATAATACATTGGCGGACAGCGTTTTACGGACTTCTCGTGATGCTGCCGATATATTCTTGAAAGTGGTGTTATAAATGGACGAACAGGCAAATGTTTACAGTGAGAAAAAGCTTGCAAGCTTTGAAACAATATACAAAGAAAGTATGTTTTCAAAGCCGCTCGATGTCACCGTTACTATTACTGCCGCACATATTTATGGTGCCGGTTATATCTGCGTGCAGAAAGGCACTAAGGAGGATGACCCTGAATACGGCAAGTATGTCTGCGGACTTGAAGATATTACAAAAATTTCGATCAATACCAACAATAAGAGTTTTCCGATAAACGTTCAGTGCGATGAGGTCGAAAAGGGCGTTCCTTCCAGAAAGAGGATCATTCTTCCTCATTTCCCGAACGCAGAGGAGATCGTACGTCTTATAACTGACGCAAAGGCTGATTATGACCGCAAGCACGCTCCTGTCAAGCCTAAGACCGATGAGGAAAAGCAGAAGGAACGTGAGCGCCTTAAGAAGGCTGCCGATGAAGAGTTCATGAATGCGACATCAGGCTATGACAAGCCCGATAAAAATGGAAAAAAGGGTGAGGACTTCACCGTTGCGGATATTCTCGGACTCGATGAGTTTACTCCTATCATTCCGGAGGAGAAAAAGGCTGAACCTGTTCAGGAAACTGCAAAGGAAGAGCCTAAGGCTGAAATAACCGAAGAAGCAGTTGAGGAACCTGTTGCAGAAGTGGCTAAAACCGAAAAGATCGACAGTATCCTTGAAGCTGCTCCTGCAGTAGATGTTTCCATACTTGAAGAGGTGGAAGAAAAGACTTCTTCCGTTCCTCTCAGCGATTCGTTTGATGAGATAGTTATTCCCGATACTTCTGATCTGCCGGAAGCTCAGGCTGTGGAAAATCCCGGATTTATTCCCAGCGAAACTATTGAGGAGATCGGTGTTGTGGATATTAGTGAGGGCGCAATTGCTGAGCCTAAGATCGTAAGTTCGCATAAGACCGAAGCTCCGAAGCAGCCGGAGAAACCTGTGCAGGAGGTTCAGAAGGCTGAACCGAAGCAGGAAACCGCTGCAACCAAGTCTGATAAAAAGGTCGAAATTGAAACTCCGAAGGATGGAGAAAAGATGTCGCTCGAAGATTTCCAGACTGCTGTTAAAAAGCTTAAAGCAATGCATGATGAGGGCTTGCTTTCCGATGAGGAATTCAGCGCAGAAAAATCAAATCTGATGAAGTTCCTTTATTAATATATTTAGGGAAATCCCATAATAACACCGTTACGGTTTTTCCGCAGCGGTGTTTATCTGTTAAGGAGTGAAATTCAATTGTCTTTACCGAACGACCCTTTTATGCTTTTAAGCTTCATAAACACCATGCTCCGTGACAAATATGCGAGCCTTGACGCACTTTGCGACGACCTTGACGAAAGCAAGGCGGATATAATAGCAAAGCTTTCTGCGGCGGGTTTTGAATATGACGACAAGCTGAATAAATTTTGCTGAACGGATAAATTTTGTGAAAAAAGCAGTACAAAATAAAATGTATAATTATATGAAATGAGGGCTGTTAAAATGGCTGAAAAAAAATTTACGATCGAACTTAGAGCTATCATAGAGGAATTTAATCTTGAAGCGATCTATCTTCCGCAGGATGCATCGAAGATACTTATTGATGAAAACGATGTTAACCGTCCCGGACTTCAGCTTCAAGGCTTTTACGAATATTTCAGCAATGCACGAATTCAGATACTTGGTAAAATGGAATTCGCTTATCTTGCAACGCTTGATGAGCAGACAAGAACCGAGCGCCTTGATATGCTTTTCGCACAGCATATCCCTGCGCTTATCATATCCCGTGAGCTGCCGTATTTCCCTGAAATGGTAACGATAGCTCAGAAATATGAAGTTCCTCTCCTGCGTTCAAAGGAAAGCACTTCAAGCTTTATGTCAGCACTTATCGCATTCCTCAATCTTCACCTTGCGCCGAGAATCACACGCCATGGCGTTCTTATCGAGGTTTACGGCGAGGGTATGCTTATCCTCGGCGAAAGCGGCGTAGGTAAGAGCGAAACTGCGGTCGAGCTTATCAAGAGAGGACATCGTCTTGTTGCGGATGACGCTGTTGAGATCAGAAAGGTTTCAAATATAAGCCTTGTAGGTTCTTCTCCCGAAAATATCCGACATTTCCTTGAAATTCGCGGTATAGGAATTGTAAATGCTCGCCGTCTGTTTGGTATGGGTGCAGTTAAGGTAACAGAAAAAATCGATATGATCGTTGAGCTTGAACCTTGGGACAGCGAAAAGGTATATGACAGAATGGGCGTTGACAGCGAGTACACCTCAATTCTCGGCGTAAAAGTGCCATGCGCAACTATCCCTGTAAAGCCGGGCAGAAATCTTGCTGTTATTCTTGAAGTTGCAGCTATGAACAACCGTCAGAAGAAGATGGGCTACAACGCTGCGCAGGAGCTTCTTGACAACCTCGGTCTTGAAATGGATCACAAGGAAACTATCAAAAAGTGGGATATCTATTAATATGAAGATAATCGCAGATCTGCATACGCATACGGTCGCTTCGACACACGGTTTTTCTACAATAAAGGAGATCGCCGATGAAGCGGTGAATAAAGGTCTTGCGGCTGTTGCGATAACAGACCACACGCCGGCTTCGACTGACGGTCCTCACGTTTGGCATTTCCATAATCTTCACAAGGCTATCCCGAGAGAAATTAATGGTGTAAAGATCATATATGGCGCAGAATCGAGTATAATTGATTATGAGGGCAATATCGACTTTCCGCATGAGGAATGTGCGGCTCTCGACTGGATAATCGCATCCTTTCACAAGGATATGCTTGCACCGGGAAGCTTTGAACAGCATACAAATATGTATCTGAAGCTTGCGGAGAACGACGATATCGATGTTATCGGGCATTGCGCCACGGTGGTATGTCCTTTTGACTACGAAAAGTGCCTGAAAAAGTTCAAGGAATGCGGAAAGCTCGTTGAGATAAACGAAAGCACCATTCTTTGGAAGAATACCCGTGAAAATTACCGTGAGATAATAAGAATATGCAAAAAATACGAGATCCCCGTTGTAATAAACACCGACGCACACTTCTGCACGATAGTCGGCGATGTCGGGGAGTCGCTTGCGCTTGCCGAGGAGCTCGGTCTGCCCGAAAAGCTGGTCATAAACGCCGACTGGGACAGACTTTATAACTATATCCAAAGCAGACACGGCAGAATTTTCGGCTGATACTATATTATGAGGTTAATTTGTTATGACAGACAAACTGAAAATGCTTGTCGATGAAGCGGAGAAAAGCGGCTGCAAGACCGTTTTTGAGCCGTTTCTCCGTGATTATACGAGCTTTCGCATAGGCGGCAAAGCTGCTGCGCTTTTTGAGCTTGATTCGGCTCATAAGTGTGAGCGGCTTATTCCGTTTGCCGCAAAAAACGATATCCCTTATTTCATTTTGGGCAAGGGTTCAAACATTCTTGCCGATGATAATGGAACAAGTGCGGTCATTTTC